>JBILOR010000059.1:0-6828 GCA_044374325.1 Candidatus Planktophila sp. | reverse complement strand
TTTCTGCAGCATCATGTTCAACCCAACCAGCCTGTGGCAATATCTGGCGATGTTCTAATTGGTGCTGGCCCACAATCTTGCCAGCGTGATCAAAAATCATAAAGCGAGTACTGCTGGTGCCTTGATCTAGGCTGCCAATGAATCTTTCACTCATGTGGCTACCTTAATTCTTTATTTGATTCTTACAACCATCAGTGGCAGGTCTAGGCGTAGCGCTCGTAGTTGGTGTTGGCGTTGGAGTTGGATCTGCGCCTTGTAGCAAGTCGAAAGTGACTGGTAATTGAGTCGTTGCATGAGTTTTAGTTTGATCGGTGAATTGAATAAAACCAACCCAACTACCCGCAGTAAAACCTTTTATTGAAAGAGTCCATAGACCACTAGCTGCCCGGGTAACTGTTTGGGTTAGCTTTGGTTTATCAAGTGACATGGGATCAAATTCGAATTTGACTGTTCCTGTTACAACAGGTGAGCCATCTGGGCGATTTACTCCGACGCTAAAGGTGACTGCTTTGCTGGTGTCAGTAGCTTTTTGTTTAGAGATCAACATTGTGGTTGCTTCGTTAATTGGCATTAAGTCAACTGGATCTGGCACCCAAGTGCCAGCAGTTAGATCAATAAAGTTCTGTGCTGTGCCACGGAAAACATTTAGATCAACTCGAGTACTCGGAACTCCGTATTTAGTGCCGATTCCACATGATGAGTATTGCCAAATAATCCACTGTGACTGGCACGCACTTGAAGTCCAGGAGTGCACGTAACACCCAGCTGGTTTAAGGCCTGGCTGATTGATCGGGTCAAATGGACTGATTCCGTATTGGGCGAGCCAAAGTGGGTATTTATTAAGGATTGCGCTCTTATTCATTGCACCTTCGAGGAAGCTGGGATAGGAATAGAAAATTGGTTTGCGTCCTAGTTTTTCATTAAGAATTTCCATGAAAGTCTCAGCCCACAGAGTTACTGATTTTTTAGATGCATAAGCCCCGCAACTACCGTTGCTATTTACTTTTACACAATTATTTTCAAGGTCAAGTGCATATGGCAGATCGCGAGGGGTTAAACCGCCAATTGCTGATATTCGCCAAATAACTTTTTGAGCTTGAGCAGTTGCATCGCGAATGATGGCAGCCCGATCACTAGTGTTTGGCAAAATCGCATAATGGTAAAACCCGGTATAGATACCAGCTGCCTGAGCGGCCGGGCGATCGATTAACAAATATTTTAGAGCTAAAGCATCTGCTTCATCACGGGTATCAGATGCCTTAATTATCGCAAAGCGAATTCCGGCCGAGTACATTTTGGTGAAATCAATTAGTTTGCCATACGGGTGTTGCCATCTGGAAATATCGACACCATGAATGCGCCCACCTGGCCCAAGCGCTTCAACCGCCATGATCGGGTCAGTTTCCGAAATTTCAGCCGCAGGTTTTACAGTAATTTTTTTAGTAGTTGAATAAATCGTTTTGCTGCCAACTGTAGTTTTGGCGCGATATTTCATTACCGAATCTTGCGCAGTCACTACCGTTTCAAGTTTCCAAGTTCCAAGCTTGGTGGTTTTGGTGCTAAATCTAGTATCTGACCATTTGCCGTCTATTTCACTTTGAATTTTCACGGTCAGCCCAGATTTTTTTGGTGATAAAGAGCCGTAGAAAGTTAATAGCGGCTCAATCAAATTTGGGGTCTGCTTAACGGTCAGAGTTAACTTAGAAGAAGCAGCGTTAGCAATCGGTAGTGAAATTGTCAGCGCTACCGTTGAAATGCCCACCAAGATTGCGAGTAGCTTATTTTTCATAGGAGAACAATTTCGACGTTCATGCCAAGTACTTGATTAATCACTGACTTAAGGGTTGCGATCTGTCGATCACGAATTTCTGAATATTCATGAGCCGAGCCAAATTTGCGGCTATCTGAAAAATCTAAGTGCAGAGTCTGACCATCGAATTCGGCTAGGCGAGCATCAAAGAAGGAGATCCAAGCAATTCGATCAATGCTTTCGAGTTGATCGAGAACCGAGTTCCAGTGTTGGCGTAATTCGGCAAGATCCATGCCCGAAATTCTAGTGTCTGGGCGCGCCAATCCACTTGTAGTAATGGCCAGCTATTAAAACTCTCAGGTTTCGGGAGCGATCTGGTGCAATTGCAAAGTGTCCAGCAATACGCGCAACGATCTGTTCAACCGATTTTTCGCTGACAAATCGAACGCGGCCAATCTCAGCATTGCTTAAGCCAGTAGCAACTAACCGCAAAGTTTCGATCTGAGTATCTGTCATAGCTCCCAAAACTGAAGCAAACGCATTCTCATGAGTAGATCCGTGACTATCTACCCAAGCCACCGGATTCTTGCTTTCAGCAATTGAAATTGAGTTACGTATTGAACTAGCAATTACTTCCAAATTGCTAATTGATTTTTTCAGAATCATTTGTGACCCTAGAGGCACATCTTTAGTTGAAATACCCAGCAAGCGAAGATCTGGGCAAGCCGTAGTGAACACAATTCCGAGTGCTGGATTTAGTTTTCGTAATTTTTTAACTAGTGTGATCGCTTCTTGACCATCGAACTGAATATCAATTACTAATACTTCAGGTTGAAGAGATCGGAAAAGATTTTCGGCTACTGCTAAGTTATTAGCTTCGCCCACAACATTTATGGTGTGTAAGCGAAGTGCAGCACTAAGAGTCGCAAGTTCGAATGCGTCATCATTAATTACTAGCACTCGGAAAGTCATACTTAAAAGTAACCGACTTACCTATCTGAGGCTACCCAAATGGTTAGGGGTAGCCCTAGAAAATCGAAATAAGAATTAAATGATTTTAAATGAATTGTTTAATGATTTGCGGAATAAAATTTGGAATTTGTGCAGCAGTAATTGGCCCACCATCAGATGCACTTAGTGCCGCGGTGTTATGAATGAAAGCAGCACTTGCAGCGATTCGTGCCAGTGTTGATGCATCATTTAAAATCTCAACTTCATTTGTTGCCACAAGTGCTGCAACTATTCCTGCAAGAACATCGCCAGTTCCTGCAGTGGCTAACCATGGTGTTGCTTTTGGTAGCTCAATTAATTGTTCGCTATCGGCCACAAAGGTGATGGCCCCTTTTAGTAGAACTGTTACTTTCAAGGTATCACTTGCAATCTGCACCCACTTGCGTGGATCGCCTTCAATTGCTTCAGCACTTACCTGTAGCCCACGCGAATTAAGTAATTTTGCGAGTTCGCCAGCGTGGGGAGTAATGAGTGTTGGTTGGGTTAGTTTGCCCGCTAAATACAGAGCGCCAGCATCTAAAACTGTCGGCATTGTCTGTTGTTTAGCTAATGCAAACCAACGATGACGCAACCAAGTAGTCAGCATTTTGTATTTTTGATCAGATATTCCAGAACCCAATAGCCAAGCTGAAACTGGACCTGGTTGAACAATAACTTCAGGGCAAGTATGCAGAACCAAGTGAGCTAAACCCGATGATGAATGAAAGCGAATCATGCCAACACCTGTTGCAGAAGCTGCGGCAGTAGAAAGCACGGCAGCGCCCGGATATTGAGCCGAACCAGTAATAACACCAAGAACTCCGCGAGAGTATTTATTATCTAAATCAGTTGGAATAGCGATGCACTTCTTCACATCGCGAGCAGTCCACTTCTTATAGCTACGTTCTTCGCTCATCTTTATGCCCCCGCTCGCTTAGCTACCTAATTGCAAGGCTACTCTTAAGTTGTTGGCAGCCGAAATCCGCTTTCAATCGAGCCTAAGAAATCTGGAAGTTCTCGAATTGCACTAAAGATTTGTGATCGCTTTTACCGATTAAAGCAATCATTACGCCGGTATGTGAATCAGTCATATCGCAGGAAATTTCGCGGCCATCGAGAGTGTGTGAGAAGCCTAATTCAGGAGCGCTGAAGGTGTAGTCCTGAACATCGCCGCTTAATTCAATGCGCAGCTTTGAAAATTCAGTTGAAATAGATGCAGTTGATTGCTTACCTGATGACGCCTGAACACTTATTTCAAAGTTCTCAGCTCGCTTAATCTCGAGCGAAAGGTATGCACTGTCTTTAATGTAGGCAGCTAACCCAACTGCATCTCCTGCCTTCAGCTCTGTTAAATCAACAGTGAAAGCGCAATTAAATTTCCAGGCAGTTTGGCGAACGCCTAGAAAAGTATTTTCAAACGAATCCTGAAGCTCCAAAGTCAATGCGCTCTCACTCAATAATTTGAAGTGATCCCGCTTTTCGTTGCGAATGGTTACCCACTTGATAGCTAAGGATTCGGCGCTGAAATCAACTGCCACATCGCTTTGCGGAAACTCCTTTAGACCAGTTACTTCATAACTATCTTCCACGCGGCCGGTAGTTGGCGCAAATAGTGGGCTCTGGTCATCAGCCGGCCAAGTCACTGGAAAAATAAAAGTTTCGCGACCTAAGTTTCGGTAGTAGCCACCAAAGGACCACTTAACATTTCCACCATCATAGAAACCACCGCGTGGACGTGAAGCCAGAGCCACACCCCACCAACTGCCATCTTTTAGTTCGACCATATCGGCGTGACCAACATTGTGCACTGGATATTCCCGAGCCAAATGCTTATGGGTAAGTATCGGATTTCGCTGACTAGATACGAATGGGCCAGTTACGCTTTTACTTCGCGCGATAGAAGTAGTGTGGAAATGCAGAGTTCCGCCCTCGGCAATTAATAAGTAGTACCAACCATTTCGTTTATACATACGTGGACCTTCGGGGAATATTCCACCAGTGCCATTCCAGAGAGTGTGCTTTTTGCCAACTAATTCAAAAGTAGCTAAATCAATTTCACTGATCCAGATTTCTGCATCGTTTTCAAACCTAGGATTTGAACTATCTCTATTCGCCAAGAAATAAGCTTTATCACCATCGAAGAAAAGTGAGCTATCGATTCCGTAGGCATCTGCAATGAAGTGACATTTACTCCAAGGCCCATTGATATCTGTGGCAGTTAAAACAAAGTGATAGTCAGAGCCTGGCCATTGCCGCTTAACGCGAGTAGAAGTTATATAGAAAACACCATTGTGATGACGAATCGTTGCTGCTTGTACACCGCCTGAAGGGGCAACATCAGATAAATCGAGGCCTTGTTCAACCCGATCAATGGCATTTCCGATCTGTCGCCAATTAACCAGATCACGAGAGTGCCAAATCGGGATAGCTGGAAAGTATTCAAAACTTGAATTCACAATATAGAAATCATCTTCAACTCGAATAATTGAAGGATCTGGATAGAAGCCAGGCAAGATTGGGTTTTGGGCGAGGCTCATAAAAGTATTATCCAAGGTATTGGGCAGTTGAATAGTCCAGATTCGAGCTTACGCTTAACTTGCCCAATCTTGTTTTCGCGTCGTGACGCTTTTCCCAGTAGCTATCGATTCATCAATAGCCAATGAAACTAGGTGATCTTGGCTCGCCTCACTTAGCGGATAAGGTGCTTTGGCATTTCCATTGATCCAATCAGCCATCTGAACCATAAGTGTGGCAATTGCGATCTCTTCATCCATAAAACGAAGTCCCGTGAATGGATTCTTGAATACAACTTGACCATCAAAAGAGAGATGCTCTGTATCAAATCCATCCAAATTCAAGTCATATCCCAATTGATATCGCTCGATCCGAGAAGTTGTAATTGCGGGGCCTTCGGTTAAACGAATTACTGCATTATCGACTAACTCACCTTTGCTGCCGCGCACTACGATCCGGCGATGACGTAGTTGGTTATGCCATTGGTTATCTACGAAGTTGTAGATCCCTGATTTTCCAGAACCAAAGTCAAGAAGTGAAATTGTAGTTTTTGCGATACGCGGACTCATGTCACTGTTCCATCCACCGCGAGAAAGTGGATCGACCAGTGGCGCCTCGAATTGTTGGGTTGTAACTGTTGTTGGTTCGAATCCAGAGTGTAAGAAACCGCGCATTATTGAAACTGCGTGGTAGCCATGAGTCGAAGACAACTCAACGGACGTAACATCGCCAATAACACCAGAGTTGGTAATTGCTAATCTAGAAGAATGGCCTGGCAGACTTAAGTATTGTTCAGCGACCTGCACCATTCCTGATGAACCAACTGCAGCCCATAACTTTTGTAAGCCTTCTACGGTTGGCGCAGGCGGTGTTTCGCAGAGCACATAAACGCCTCCGCTAACTAATTCTTCAACAACGCTAGGATTTGAATCCCATGAAACGCTACTAATTGCATAATCAGGTTTGCTTTTACTTAACAATTGACTTATCGAAGAATAAGTCTGCACTCCATACTTTTCCGCCAAAGCGCTTTGGACTTCATCTTTACGCGCAACTACGCCCACTATTTCAAATTTTTCGGGTAGCAATTGAGCAATACGAATAAAGAATTCTGCGCGCCAACCTGCACCAATAATCGCGATTTTGGTCATGCGAAATAGTAATACTGAACTGAGTAAATATTTAGCGCTCAGGAGCGAATAGGCCCGACGGCCTTAAGGTCGGTGCAGCTGAATCCAAGAAGACTCAGGCTTAAATCCAACTTTTTCATAAAGTTTCAAAGCACCAGATTCATTGCCGGTGTCTACATTGAGTTCTAAGGTGTCATAACCTTTCGAGGCGCTGTAGACAATTCCAGTCTGTAGCAGCGCTTCACCGATTCCTAAACCTTGGCTCTCTTGCGCAACCCCAAGAATAGAAATATTTCCCTTATTATCTTCAGCGTATTCATCATTACACTGACAAAAGCCAACGGGCTCGCCATCCTTAAATGCTATGAAGACACCATTTGAATCAGTTGATGCATCAATGACCAGCTCGCTCCATTTTTCTAACTCTCTTGGCGCAAAGCCAAA
>JBILOR010000058.1:0-6873 GCA_044374325.1 Candidatus Planktophila sp. | reverse complement strand
TGACTGATATCGAGGCTGAGTTTGCGCTGACAGTTGCAGAAATTAACTTACTTACCAAGAAGAAATCCTTACTGGAAGACCAGCCTATTCTTGCTCGCACTTTGCAAGTTCGTGAGGCTTATCTTTCTCCACTGAACTTGCTGCAAATTAACTTGCTTAGTCGAGTTCGCGCTGAAGGCGTCGATGCAGATCCGCTATTGATTCGTGCGCTACTGCTAACTATTAATGGTGTTGCTGCCGGCCTGCGCAATACTGGCTGATCTAGCTATTAAAAGCAGATTGAGTACGTTCTAAACCTTGGGTAATCAAAGATTCCACACAATCAGCACCGCGCACTATAAATTCAGGTAGCGCTTTCTTTTCAGCTGAAGCAAACTGCTTTAAAACAAAATCACCAGGGTCTTGTTGGCCAGGTGGGCGACCAATACCTAAACGCACACGTAGATATTCAGCGCTAGCAAATGAGGAAGTTAGCGATTTCAAACCATTATGGCCATTATCGCCACCAGCTATCTTGCTACGAATTGCAGCAAATGGAATATCTAACTCATCATGCAAAACAATTATGTTGGCTAGTTCAACTTTATAAAAGTTAGCAAGCGCTTTAACTGGGCCGCCAGATTCATTCATATAACTCTTTGATTTGGCGACGACCACAGAGGCAGCATCAATGCCGACACCTAATTTAAATTCGGCAATATCGCAACGAGATTTATGCGAACTCCATTTGGCGGAGTGAGATTTCGCTAATTGATCAACAACTAGTTGGCCGATGTTATGGCGAGTTGCTTCGTATTCTGGGCCGGGATTGCCCAACCCAACTACTAACCACAGCATGTTAAATCCATGACCCTAGATTAGTAGTTGACTTGGGATCAACCGATTAAGACTCTTTCTTCTCTTCAGCAGCAGGTGCCGCAGCAGCTGCAGTTTCAGCAGCTGGTTCAGCTGAAGTTGAACGCTCTGAAAGGTGAACTACAACCATCTTTGGATCAGATGCCAAAGTAACGCCGGCAGGTAACTTAACGCTTTCGGCATACATAGATGTACCTGCAACCATGCCGGTTAGATCTAGTTCAAAGAAGCTTGGAATAGCAGTTGCTTCAGTTTCAACTTCGATTGAGTGGTGAACGTGCTCAAGAATTCCGTCGCGATCGTGTTCGCCAGATGTGTGAACTGGAACAGCAACCACAACGCGCTCGCCGCGGCGAACTAGAACTAAGTCAACGTGCTCAAGGTTGCCCTTAAGTGCGTTGCGAACAACAGCCTTAGGCAAAGTTAGAACTGTTGTGCCATCAATTACGATGTCTAGTAGAACGTTTGATGTTTTAAGCGCAACGCCAAGTTCGCGTGCTGGAAGTGTTACGTGCGCAGGTGTTTCACCGTGTCCGTATATAACTGCAGGAACTAAACCATCGCGGCGATTACGACGTGATGCGCCTTTACCAAATTCAGTACGGCGAACGCCATTGATTGAAATCTCAGCCATTTTTCTTAACTCCTGTCAGGTTTACTTTCGGTTACTTCACAAAAGTTCCAGCAGGATTAAAACCTACGCCGTCGATTACGGAAGAAATTCTTACCCTCGCCGGAACGAGCCAAAGGTTAGCGAATGGGTGCTGTTGAGCGCAAATCGCGCTTAGGAATGACCGTCAAAGAGGCTGGTGACTGAGCCATCTTCAAATACTTCGCGAATTGCCCGAGCTAGAAGTGGGGCGATTGAAAGCACGGTTAAACCATCGAATTTTTGATCTTCAGTGATGGGCAAAGTATTGGTAATTACAACTTCTGAAGCACGTGAACCCTTTAGGCGTTCAATCGCTGGGCCAGAGAAAACCGCATGTGTAGCAGCGATAATTACATCTTTTGCACCTGCATCAAATAGCGCATCGACTGCTTTGGTAATGGTGCCAGCTGTGTCGATCATGTCGTCAATAACTACGCAAGTTTGACCTTGCACATCGCCAACCACGCGACCAGTTGTTGATTCATTTGGAATACGTGGATCACGTGTTTTGTGAATAAATGCGATTGGGCAGCCACCAAGTAAATCTGACCAACGTTCAGCAACACGAACTCGACCAGAGTCTGGTGAAACGATAGTTAACTTGCTGCGATCAACTTTGCTACCAACATAGTTAGCCAACATTGGCAATGCAAACAAGTGATCAACTGGACCATCGAAGAAACCTTGAATTTGTGAAGTATGTAAATCAACGCACATTAAACGATCAGCGCCGGCAGTCTTAAATAGATCAGCCATTAATCGCGCAGTGATTGGTTCGCGACCGCGGCTCTTCTTATCTTGGCGGGCATAACCATAGAAAGGTGCAACAACAGTAATGCGCTTTGCAGATGCACGCTTCAAAGCATCAACCATGATTAGTTGTTCCATGATCTGTTTATTAACTGGAGTGGTGTGGCTTTGAATTACGAATGCATCGCAACCACGAACTGATTCTTCGAAACGAACAAAAATTTCACCATTAGCGAAGTCATATGCAGATGTTGGAGTTAGCGGAATTCCAAGTTCGGCGGCAACTTCATCGGCTAATTCAGGGAAACCGCGGCCAGCAAAAAGTCGTAAACGCTTTTCAGAAGATAACCGGATCTCGCTCATTTACTAACCTTTCGATTCTTTAGCTTCGGCTGCTTGTGCTGATTTGGAACCAGCGCGCTTGCGCATGACCCAACCTAATACATTTCGTTGCTTAGATCGGCCAACGCCGATCGCACCAGGTGGAACATCTTCGGTAATGACCGAACCAGCAGCGGTGTAAGCCCCATCACCAATATTTACTGGCGCGACCAACATCGTGTCACTACCGATACGAACATGATCGCCAATAATCGTCGGATGCTTTTCTACTCCGTCGTAATTTACAAAGATTGTGGCAGCGCCAATATTCGTACCGACGCCAATAGTGGCATCACCAACGTAGGAAAGATGCGGAACTTTTGAACCAGCGCCGACTTGGGAATTCTTAATTTCTACGAATGCGCCTGCTTTGCTGCTCTCATTAAGCACTGTGCCGGCGCGTAAATAGGTAAATGGACCAACATTTGCGTCTGCGCCAATTGAAGAATCGGTGCAATTCGATTCAACTACCGATGCCCCTTGCCCTACTTGGCAATTGGTTAACGTGGTGCGAGGACCAATCACTGCGCAAGACGCAATCGTTGTGCTGCCCAATATGGCTGAGCTGGGAAAAACAGTTACGTCGTTAGCTATCTGAGCTTGTACGTCAATCCAGGTTGTGGTTGGGTCAACAATCGTGACTCCGTTACGCATATGTACTTCATTAATACGATCGCGCAACATGGCAGCGCTTTCAGCTAATTGATAACGATCGTTAACGCCAAGAGTCTCGATGAAATCTTCAATTAAAACAGCGCCAATTGTGCCGCCCTCATTACGTAAAATTTCGATTACATCAGTTAAATACAGTTCGCCCTGGGCATTAGCCGAAGTTAATTTACTTATTGCGCCAACAAGTTTCGCGCCATCGAATGCGTATACGCCAGAATTAATTTCAAAGATCATCTTCTGATCTTCGTCAGCATCTTTTTCCTCAACAATGCGCAATAAGGTGCCATCGTCGGCACGAACAATACGACCGTAACCAGTTGGGTCAGGGTGTTCGGCAGTTAGTACTGATGCTGTTGCACCTGATGCTTTGTGCGCCGCAGCCAATTCCTTAAGTGAAGCGCCAGTAAGCATCGGGGTATCGCCAGCCAAAATAATTACGGTGCCAGACACTTTAATTTCAGCTAACGCTAATTGAGTCGCATGCCCAGTGCCACCACGGCGATCTTGAAAAACTGTTTTTGCAGTTGGCGCGATTTCGCGTAAGTGTGATTCAACTGCTTCGCGGCCAGCGCCAACAACTACACAAAGTTGAGCGGGATTAATCTCAGATACGGCAGCTAGAACATGTCCAAGTAGCGAACGCCCAGCAATTGAATGTAAGACTTTAGGAGTTGCAGATTTCATGCGGGTGCCTTCGCCAGCGGCTAAGACAATTGCACAATCCAAGAGATGCTCCCCTGCTGCTAGTCAGGCCTTAATTCTAACTTCGGTTTTGTGCGGATTTGCTCCGCCACCAGGTATCGATCCTGGACCCTGGGCTTCAAAGGCCCATGTGCTAGCCACTACACAATGGCGGAACCCGTATTCTCCCTCATCCGAGGGACTGCTTTTGACCATTAACCTTGCCCATAGCGAGATTTCTTAAGAAAATTGCCAAGAAAATTACAAGGGGCGGGGGTAAAAATGCGCGATGAAGTAGATCGCCTGATCGCCGCCTGGAAATCAGAACGCCCCGATCTCGACCTTGCGCCATTAGCGGTACTAAGTCGCGTAACTAGAATTTCGCGCCAACTTGATATCACCCGTCGAAGCGCATTTGCTGATCTGGAAACTTGGGGCTTTGATGTTCTTGCTGCACTTCGTCGCGCAGGTTCGCCCTATCAACTTTCGCCAAGTGCGTTAATGGCTGAAACTTTAGTAACTAGTGGCACCATGACAAATCGCCTTGATCGATTAGAGGAGTTACAACTAATCACGCGCGAACCTGACCCAGCAGATGGACGCGGCAGTTTGGTTACCTTAACTAAAACTGGCGTGAGCGCCGTAGATGCCGCCTTAGAAGATCTATTAGGGCGCGAAGAAGAATTACTATCGGCGCTAACTAAAGATGAACAGATTGATTTAGCGAGACTACTTAGTAAATTAGTTAACGCGTTTCAATAACTCGAGCACCCGGTACTGGCCCAGTTGCTCTTGCCACACTTCCGACAACTCCACTTGCAGTAAGTGCTACTGCTAAATCTAATCCAGCTTCTTCATCGGAAACTAAAAATGCCACGGTTGGTCCGGAGCCAGAAACAATTCCACCAAGTGCGCCATATTCCTGGCCTACATCAAGAATTAAACGAAGTGCTGGCCGCAGCGAACAAGCCGCACTCTGCAAATCATTAATCAAATACTTGCCGACTGAATTAGCATCAGCGGCTAAAAGTGATTGCATTAATTTATCGCTTGCCTGAGGGTTTGCAATTGTTAAACCTGCCCGTAAACGATCGCATTCGGCATAAACAGATGGCGTTGATAACCCAGCTGAAGAAAGCGCTAAAACCCAATGATAAGTGCCTCTTGAGAGCGCTGCAGTTAGTTCATCTCCGCGACCACGACCAATTGCAGTTCCACCGTTTAGCATAAACGGCACATCGCTACCGAGTTGTCGTGCGACTTTAACCATTTCTTCGCGAGTCATGCCTAGGGAATAAAGTGCATCGATTGCCACTATTGCAGCTGCTGCATTCGCGCTTCCGCCAGCCATTCCGCCAGCGACTGGAATTGTTTTGTGAATCTGCATAGTTGCATCAATATCAACGTCATACTCTTTTGCAATTATCTGAGCAGCTTTGGCGGCTAAGTTTGTTTCATCGGCTGGTACGCCAGCAATGTGATCACCGGTAATTGAAAGTGTTAAGCCGGAACCAGGTGCGGCATGGGTAATAGTTAAATCATCGTAAATTGAAATTGCTTGAAAAACTGTGACCAAACCATGAAAGCCATCACTTTCGCGCGGGCCAACTGAAAGTTGTAGATTAACTTTCGCAGGAACGCGAACAGTTACTGAATTTGGGGCCACCATTGAACTCTACTTGACGTCTTGGCTGGCGTTATAGATGGCACAGAAAGAATCAATCAATAAAGATTCACCGCGCAAAGTTGGATCTATGCCGGCCGCAATTAGAACGGCTTCGGCTTTTGCCGAACTGCCGAAGATGCCAGATAACGCTGCCCGCAACATTTTGCGACGTTGGGCAAATGCGGCATCAACTAATTGGAAAACTCCCTTACGCATTGCTTCATCACCCGGAGTTTCATGGCGTTTAAAACCAACTAACTTCGAATCAACTCCTGGCACTGGCCAGAAAATGGAGCGCGATACCGAGCCTGCACCACTTACATCAGCCCACCAAGACGCCTTTAGCGATGGAATTCCATATTCCTTAGTACCTGGTTTAGCCGCTAAGCGATCAGCTACTTCGGCTTGCACCATAACTACGCCAGTGTTTAACGAGGGCAGAATCTCTAATAGGTGAAGCAATACAGGTACAGAAACGTTGTAAGGCAAGTTAGCAACTAATACTGTTGGTGCAATTGGTAATTCGCGAAGTGCAAGTGCATCAGTATTTATGACAGTTAAGTTGTAAGAATCTTTTTTATGCTCCGCAACAGTGATTGGTAAACGATCAGCTAAACGATTATCAATTTCAACTGCAATTACGTTAGATGTGACTTCAAGCAGCGCCAACGTAAGCGAACCTAACCCTGGGCCAATTTCGACTGCGACATCATCGGCAGTAACGCCAGCAACGCGAACAATTTTTTGGCACACATTGCCATCGATTACAAAGTTTTGGCCCAGTGATTTGGCCGGCCGCAAATCTAATAGCTCAGCTAGTTCGCGAATTTCGGCAGCGCCAAGTAGTGACATTAGTTGAACTTTCCGAATGCACGTTCGGCGTTGGCACTTAACGCATTTGCAAATTCGGCTAAATCATCGCCACGTTCGGCTGCCATCGCCCGAATTACAGTCGCTACCTGGGCCGGCACATTTAACGCGCCACGATTGGGCATTGGCGATAAGAATGGTGAGTCGGTTTCAGCCATTAGTTGGTATATCGGAACCAATTTCACGGCCTCGCGAAGTTCGGGTGCATTTTTGAAAGTAATTGTGCCCGCAAATGACAAGATATAGCCGCGTTCAATACAGATCTTGGCCATGGCCGCATCGCCTGAATAACAGTGAAATATAGTCGTTTCAGGTGCGCCAACTTCTTGCAAAATCGAAAGAACAT
>JBILOR010000057.1:0-6877 GCA_044374325.1 Candidatus Planktophila sp. | reverse complement strand
TACATTTCGATCGCAGCGATGCGTGCGAAGTTATAGACCGCCCAAGGCTGGGTAGCTCAGTTGGTACGAGCGCGCGACTGAAAATCGTGAGGTCGCCGGTTCGATCCCGGCCCTAGCCACTTTAGATATTAGTTATCCGACTTTGGCCACTTCTAGATTTATCTAATCAATTCAGTTGATTTATAACTTGGCTTTAAAGAAGAAGGTGATTTCTTCTGCAGAATTGCCATAGATCACTAGAGCCTCTGCAGAATCAATTTCATTAGGCAACAAAACAAAGAAACTTCCTGTTATGTCATCACCGGGCTCAAGTTCTAAACCCTCTAAAGAATCAACTGAGTAGACAGAAATGAAATCAAAAGTCTCGCCTTCTATTTGTAACGCTAGTTTGTCCGCTACCCAAGTGTTTTCGCTGGCATTCTTAATTGTGAGAACGACTTCAACATATCGGGCGTTCAACTCAGCATCTAAAACGCCAGCGCCGTCTTCTTCAATACAAGCATCATTCGAATAATCAGCTTCGCAGATTGCATCACTTACTTCTTCGTTAATTGCATCGACGGTAACTGAGATACCAGCATTAATGACTTCTGTGCCAAAGTCAGCTGGGCTTTCTTCAGTACCATCACCGACACTAGAAGTTATCTCTATTGTGCGATTAATGGTTGGGGCTGCTTCGTAGAGAGCATTGCCGGCTTTAGTAAATGTAAGTTTGCAGTCACCTGCAGCGACAAAAGTAACTGCATAGCCGTTGACTTTGCAGACATCAGTTGTTGAAGAAGATATTACAACGGCAGGTGCATCCGCTTCGCTGGTAAATGAGAAGTTTAATCCTTGAGTTTCAGCTAAATCTTGGGCATCAAACTCTTCAACCTCAATACTTTGATCAATTTTCATAACTTCGAAGGTGCGGGTTATTGGGGTTGCTTCTAGATAATTAGCATCGCCTGGTTGTGAAGCAGTGATACTGCATTTTCCGATTGAATTCAGCAAGACCGTATTACTTGCCATGTCATATGAACAAGCACCTGTGGCGGAGTAAATAACCGATAATCCACCCGAAGATGTTGCTTTAGACAAATTTAGAGCCTTGTTTGCTAAATAAACATTTTCTATTTCTGGAAATTCGATTGTCTGAACTTTCTTGACCACCACTACAGGTGGCTTTGTAGTTGAAGCCTTCGGAACCGCAACACCTTTATCCCAGACTAACTTTGAACCTGATTTGATGCATGTAAATTTCTTGGTTCCAACTATTTGCGTTGCTTTTAACTTATTGCACTTAGCACCTGCTTTAGCTGTTGCCGCATTTGCCTGCATTGGCACAAAAAGGGCGGCGATCAAGGTCAGGACTGAAACAGAAATAGCGGCTTTTCTCATGCCCAGATACTGGCACTACAAAGGAGTTAGGTCTAGGTGTTTGCGGGCTTTTTCTTACGGGCAACCCAAATGACCATAATTGGGATCAGCAATAATGAACGGTGCCTTAACGCAGTGCCAACATTGATCTCGGTTAGCGCACTAATTGCTACGAATTCGAAGGCAAACAGCGTAGCCATCATGACTGCGTAATCTAATTCGCGCCGACGGCGCGCCAATTGATAAAGACCAACAAAGAAGAGTCCATAAATAAACAGCCAAATTGGTGTCTCTATCGATTGAATATTCAGAAATAAACTGCCGTTGTCGATGAAGATAAAGGGGATAAGCAGAAACTTTGCACTGGACTCAAGTACCTGCAGTGGCTTGGTTAGACCGGCTTGTTGTAAAGAAAGTTTTTTCTGGTTTTCTACAACTTCTTTATCAGTTTCTACGACTATAGCTGACTTTGAGATAGCTTCAAGCTTTGCAGTGATTCCAAGAGCGCTGGAAATTCTCGCGATAATCGTATTCGGGCTTCCTTTTAGTTGATCAAGAAGTGCGTGAACAGTCATTCCGCCGGTTGCAATATACTCGACTGTATCTACCTCTTCATCGCCGGGTCCGTTGCCGTTGCCGTTGCCGCTGCCATTAGCGCAAGGTTCAAATGAATCACATCTGCCATCGTTGTTAATGTCACCGATCTCGATAGTGTCTACTTTTGTTACTTGACCTTTAAAATAACTTGAAATGGCTGGCACTAACTCGGGGTTAAAGGCCAACGGCATAAGAGCAATACTCAGTATAAGAATGTGCGTGATAAGTCTTTTTCTTTTGATGAATGAGAAAACAAGCAGAGTCGGAACAAAGGCGAATAAGAAGAGGATAAAGATGTAGTTTTTAGTCATCGATAAGCTGTAAACCGAAAATGCTAGACCTAGTAAATTGCGAATATCTATCTCATCTTTAACTCGAGATAGGAAATATAAAATCGCGCTTATCTCTAAAAATAGGAAGCTTTCGCGTAGCCCGATTGAAGACCAGAGAAATACTGTTGGCATAAATGAGATAGCAATAATTGCCATCTTGAACATTCGGTCATCACGACCATTTTCTTTTGCCATTTTAATTAGCAAGAATGTGGCAAGAGCCGAACAACCAATAGATAAGAATCTGACTGCTAGTAAGTCTGAAAAGCCAAGGTAGGTAAGTAATTTAGCGGGAAGGTAAAGTAATCGAAGCCAGGGTTCCCAAGCTCCTCCGAAACCGAGAACATCGCTGGTAAAATTTGCACTGTAAAGCTTAGAAAAAATTCCTTTATACAAACCTTCATCGGGAGCGAATGCTGTGATGTTTCCGAGCAATACTGAAAAAGTTACATGTAGCCCGATATACGCGGTAAAGAAATACTGGTAAAAAGTAAAGTTAGAAAACTTAAAGTTGCGTAGGTTCGCTAACTTCATTTGGATTTAACCAGCTGAGCCTGAAGGACCAGATTTACGCTGGAAACGAGCAGCAGGTCCACCGGTTTGTGAACCAGAAACTTTAGAACCAGATGAAGTTCCGCCTCCGGGCAATGAAGAATTCTTGTTCTTCTTCTTTTCTAGCGCCGCAAGGAACTTAGCGCGAGCGTCGTCGGCTGGTGGATTCTGATTTTCACTCATGTGCTTAGGGTACTACTTATCAGTTGCTGGGATTCGCAGGAAAGTTACTAGTGAAAGCAACCAAATTGCACCAGCTGCATAAATTGCGGGCACAGCCAAAGAAGTTTCAACGCAGCAAGCAAAATAAGCGACAGCGCCGAAGGCTGCAGCCATAGTCCATAAGACATAAGCCGTAGTTTTACGGCCCAGACCTTTACGCATCAAGCGGTGCGAAAGATGGTCACGACCACCAGTAAAGGGCGAAATGCCGCGGGAAAGCCGTGAAATAACAACCGTTGTGGTGTCAAGGATTGGCACCGCCATTAAGAGTAGTGGAATAGCAAGTGCTCTTGATTGGGGGCCAACTTCAGGGTCAAGGCGAATAGTTAGCACCGCAATGATGATTCCAAGAAATAAGGCTCCGGCATCGCCCATATAGATTTTTGCTGGTGTTTTGTTCCAGATTAAGAAACCTAATGTTGCGCCAGCTGTAACAACCGCAAGTGCACTTACCAGTGATTGGCCATGATCAAAAGCAATTGCAAATAAGAAAATAGAGATAACTGCAACTGTGCCTGATGCTCCACCATCGAGATTGTCAAAGAAGTTAATTGAATTACATATTCCAACAATCCAAATTATTGTCACAACATAGTTTAGAGCTTGATTACTAAATGCTTGGCCAAGAGTGTTGTTTTGAATTAAATATATTGCAACTGCAATACCTGCGATGGTTTGTGCGACCAATCGTGGCCAAGGTTCTAATCCTCTAAGGTCGTCATAAAGACCCATTGCCGAAATTAAAATTGCTGGCAACAAAACTGAGAGTGCTTTGCCAAAAGTTTCAGTCGAGAAATCTGAATACAAGAGTGCGGCGAATGAAGCGACAGTTATTCCGATTGAGATAGCAACGCCACCCAAATAAGGAACTGGTTCTTTCTGAGTTTTGCGATCTAGGTTAGGGCGATCGACGGCGCCAATCTTGATTGCGATCTTGCGCATAACTGGAGTAAGCCCGCCGACAAAAAGAAAAGTCGCTAACCCCAGAATTAGAAATTGAGTTAGCGAGAAGTTCATAGGACGTGATCCTATGCGTTGGCCTAGCCTTGAGTGTTTAGGTGACTCTTCAAAAGCTCGCGAACTTCTGATTCACGGTAGCGACGATGTCCGCCTAAGGTTCTAATTGACGTTAACTTGCCGGCCTTTGCCCACCGGGTAACCGTCTTTGGGTCAACGCGAAAGAGGGCGGCAACTTCTGATGGCGTTAATAGAACTTCAGCGTCGGTTAGTCGACTCATGTTTGCTTCTCCCCGCACAATGGATAAAACGATGTCCGTTTCGCACCTTTAGGGGTGAAGTATCCGTCTATAGATAAGGCAAAAGCAATACTTTTTCTCAGAAATCTCACCCTTTAGGGTTAGAAATTGAGCATGGAAAGAGGCTGTGAATGGCCATTTACAAACTTTTCAGGGCTCAGCCCTTAAGACCTGTCATCGTGATGCCACGAATGAAGTGGCGCTGGGCCATGATGAAAACAATCATCACAGGAATCACGCTGAGCGAGGTTGCCGCTAACTGCACGTTAAAGATTGGAGCACCGTAAGTGTCAGTGAACTGCGGCAACACCACAGGCAAGGTGTATTTGTTTGGTTCGGTTAGAAATACCAAAGGCTCTAAGAAAAGATTCCAGGAATAGAGGAAAGAAATGATTGCCAGAGATGCCAGAGCGGGGCCAGATAAAGGAAGTGCGATTTTTGTAAAGACTTTCCATCTAGAGAGCCCATCAATTTCGGCAGCTTCTTCTAGCTCAGTTGGAAAATCAAGGAAGAACTGGCGCATCAAGAAGAGTCCAACAACAGCATGGGCACCAAAAGCTGGAATCAGAATAATTGGAAAGAATGAATCAGATAAACCAGCATTTACCATTAATCTAAAAATCGGGATTAACGTTACTTCTGCTGGCATTAGCAAAGCAGAGAGCAAGATTACAAAGAGCTTGCTTCGCCACTTAAAATTGATTCTGGCGAAGGCATATCCGCCCATAGTTGAAATTGTCACTGAGATTATGGTGACAATGACCGCGATGAACATCGAGTTCCAATATTGCCGCAAGAAAGGTTGCAGTCTGAAAACTTCGGCGTAATTTGAAATTTGAAAATCATTAGGAATCAAACTTGCTGGGAAGGCAAAAACTTCTTCAATTGGTTTAAGTGATGCGGTAAACATCCACCAAGTTGGAAATATGAACGGGATAGCAATAATCAGAAGTAGTGAATAGATTCCAAATAATCGCCAACCAGTGAGTTTTGAATTACGGCGCGTATAGCGCTTATTGGTATTAGACCTCACGGAACACCCACCTGGTTCTAATCTGCCACTGTGCAACGGTTAAGCCCATGACAAATACGAACAGGCAAACAGCAAGGGCGCTGGCGTAACCAAGATCGAAGATTTGGAAAGCATTGATAAAGATGTAATAAGAAAGAACAGTTGTAGAGAGGCCTGGGCCACCGCCAGTTAATAGCAGCACCTGGGCGAAGACCTGGAAAGCGCCGGCGATGGTAAGAATTGCAACCAAGAGAATGGTCGGGCTGATAAAGGGCATGGTGATTTTCTTGAACTGCTGCCAGCGGTTTGCGCCATCTATCTCAGATGATTCATACATCTCTTCTGGCACCCCTTGAAGGGCGGCTAAGAAGAAGATCATATTCATGCCGAGGTTCTTAAATACTTGAACCATCACTACCGAAATCATTGGCCATGGGTTGTCACGCAGCCAGTTTGGCCCGTCAACGCCTGCTAGACCGATGAAATAGTTAAATGGGCCATCATCTTGCAAGATGTATTTCCAGACGATGGTCCAGGCAACGGTTGAAACGATAACTGGCGAGAAGAAAATTGCTCGGAAAGTAGTTCTGCCCTTGAAATGCATATTCAAAAGCACTGCAAGAAATAAAGCTAGGGCCATATTTACCGGCACCAGAATGCAGGCGAAGATAAGAGTATTTTTTGCTACTTCGATTGCGGTTTCATCTTGGATCAGGCGCGTGTAGTTATCAGTGCCGATAAAAGCCGCTTCACCAATAAGTGGGTTGTATGAGGTAAAGCTATCTCTGATAACACTTATTACTGGATAGAGAACCAAGAAAATGAAACCAAGTAGAACTGGCGCGGCCATGAATAAACCGGTGCGCCAGTGCCGCATCTCGTGCGACTTCTTCCGGTTCAAAGTGCCTCCAGTGATATTTGAATTTTGGTGAACTTAAGAAATTAGGATTTTATTGAGGGTAAGGCTGGGGTAGCAATGTTGTTACCCCAGCCTTACCTATTCAGTATTTATTAACGCAAGCTAGGTTGGATCTTGGTACAAACATCATTCAAAGTTTGAGCGACGTTTGCATCTGCCTTCCATAGACCATCAAGTGTTGACTTAACAGTCAATTCGATGGTGCTTAGCTTTGGATGTGAAGTCAGAATCTGACCCTTTGAGATTCCATCAGCCACGATCAACTTTGCTTGAGCTTCATTCAAGATTGAAGCTTTTGCGATGACTTTTGGATCCATCAGAGGAGTACGTGATTGTGGGAAGAATGCTACGTACTTAGCAGCATTTTCTGGGTTAGTTGCAAAGACCAAGAAGTCGGCCGCAGCTTTGCGGTTCTTGCTCTTGGTAAGAACAGCCATACCTGCTTGTCCGATTGCTTGTGCATCTGCAACTGGTCCCTTAGGTAGAGGCACTACGCCCCACTTCCACTTCATGTTTGCCAAGTTTGCGGCACGGCTCAATTGAATGAGTGACATACCAACGTTGCCAGCGAAGAAGTCAGATGAAACGCCTGGTGCTGGGAATGACTTGTCCTTATAGATCATGCTGT
>JBILOR010000056.1:0-6958 GCA_044374325.1 Candidatus Planktophila sp. | reverse complement strand
TGGGGCCTTAGTTGCGGCTTTCTTTACTGGAGCTTTCTTGGTAGTTGCCATATCTAAATTATGCTCCTTTATTCAGAGAAAAAGCCACTAATTGTCACTCTCACCTCTATTATTTTCACATGAGCACTGTCAAAACCATTTTTCTAGTTATCCATATTCTCTCTGTGGTGGGCGGTCTGGTTCTACTTCTGACCCAACTGCCTAAACCAAAGAAGTCCATTCATGTTGGCTTCCTACATTCAATGCTCACAGCTTTGGTTGCTGGCATTGCATTAGTAGGGATCAATTCTTCACTGCATGCAACAGATCCAGTTAAATATGGCGCACCTGATCACGCAGTGGTAGGCATTAAGTTTTTGATTCTGCTAGTCATCTTGGGGCTAACAATTAAGAATAAGAAGAAATCAGAAGTTTCAACTGGTGTTTGGGCTGGGCTTATCGCTCTGACGCTGGCAAATGTTTTTATAGCCACATCGCTTTAATTAACATAGAATCACCGAGTGGCCGTAAATAACAATTCTCGAAGCGTTGAAGTAACCATTGATCTAGTTGCCGAAACTGCCGGAGTTAGTCGTGCCACGGTTTCGCGGGTAATAAATGGCAGCGCAAAAGTTTCGCCAGAGACCGAAAAAGCTGTTCGTAAAGCAATTAAGAAATATAACTTCGTTCCAAACACCACTGCTCGCAGGCTTGCAGGTGGACGAAGCGGTCTTGTTGCACTGGTGCTCGAAGAATCCAGCGAAGAATTCTTTCTGAATCCATTCTGGGGTCTGGTAGTTCAGGGTTTCACAACAGCGATATCTGATGCGGGTATGCAACCGCTCCTTCTTATCCGCCCAAAAACTGGAAGTGAAGACTCGCTCTTTGAGTCATTGCGTAAAGCCCAAGTTGATGGCATCGCGATGTTTAGTTGGCACCGCTCGGTAAAGAGTTTTGAACGATTACTACCCAAGGGTGTGCCAGTTGTATTCGGTGGCGATTTAGGTGGCTCAGATAAATTCCCTTACGTTGATGTTGATAACGTTCAAGGTGGTTACTTAGCGACGAAACATTTGATTTCGCAAGGATGCAAGAAAATTGTTGCCATAACCGGTGACTTAAAGCTGCAATCCGGCCGCGATAGATTCGAAGGTTTTGAGAAAGCCATGTCAGAGGCTGGCCGCGAGATATCGCAGGATTCTGTTTTGATTGGCGACTACTCTACCTCTAAATCCGAGGAAGTAGTTCGAGATTTCCTAAAGAAGAAAAAAGCTTTCGACGGAATTTTCGCCGGAAATGATCTAAGTGCAATCGGTGCAATAAATGTTTTATTGCAAAATAAGATTTCAGTTCCAAAACAAGTTAAAGTGATTGGTTTTGATAATTCACCAGTTGCTACCCGTTCAGTTCCAGCTCTTTCTAGTATCCACCAACCAACTCGCGAATTAGGTGCTGAAGTTGCAAATATGCTGGTTGCAGCACTTAGTGGTTCGGTAGTAAATAGAAAAATGTTGCCAGTAAAACTAGTAATCAGAGAGTCAACTGCCAAAAACTAGTCAACGCTATTAGCTGCGATAATTTGCTTGTACTTTTTCGCACTCATCTTCGGAGTTCGAACTAATGACTGGTAATCAACTCTGACTAAACCAAAGCGCTTTGCATAACCTTCGGCCCATTCAAAATTGTCGAGAAGTGACCATGCGAAGTAGCCTTTTACGGGCACCCCAGCAGCTATAGCTTTTTGTAGAGATGCTAAATGTCGGGCTAAGTAAGAAGTCCGCTCAACATCGTTAATGCTTCCGTCA
The DNA here is from genome assembly GCA_044374325.1 of Candidatus Planktophila sp. Taxonomy (GTDB): domain Bacteria; phylum Actinomycetota; class Actinomycetes; order Nanopelagicales; family Nanopelagicaceae; genus Planktophila. Next base: position 5,174 of record JBILOR010000056.1, on the reverse strand, counting down.
GACTCAACCACATCTTCATAGGATGAACCATTTTCGGTAATCATTAGATATGGAATCTCTGGATAATCGCGATGAACTCGTGACACCAAGTTTCCCAAACCTTCAGGAGTTACTACCCACCCCATCGCAGTAAGAGAGCCAGCTAACGCTGCGGGTGGTGAATTATCGCCCTTTTGTGGGAATGGAAATATGCCAGGGCCGTTATCTACGAGATCTTCTGGGCGCGGTTTGCGCAAAAATGAGTCGCAATAGTAATTAATACCTAGGTAATCAGGCTTTGCCTTAAGAAGTTCTTTATCTCCCGGAAGCAAAACGTCAGTTAGCGCTTTACCATAATATTCAAGGATATTAGTTGGGTATTCGCCATAAAGCATTGCTTCGATCCACCAACGGTTTATATTTGAATCTAATAGTCCATTCAAAGTTACTAATTCAGAATTTTCTGGATTTTCTAGATTGTGGTTAGTCATGTTTACGGTAAGCCCAACTTGAGCAGTTGGGCGAATACTTTTTATTGCTCGACTTGCCATTGAGTGTGCAAGAGCTGTGTGATGAGATGCAGCAATTGCTAGTGCATGATCTTTCTTGCCCGGTGCATGGACTCCGATTGAATAACCTAGCCAAGCAACACACCAAGGTTCATTTAGTGTGATCCAGTTGCTGACTCGATCACCAAACTCTTCAGCACAAGCTAACGAGTATTCTGCAAACGCTTCAGCTGTTGCTCTATTTGCCCAACCGCCGGCATCTTCAAGCTTTTGAGGTAAGTCCCAGTGATACAGCGTAACCATCGGTTCGATGCCGGCTTTGATTAGAGCATCAATTAAATTGTTGTAAAAGTTAAAACCGCGTTCCTCGCGAACTCCGTCACCGTTAGGAAATAATCGCGGCCAAGCAATTGAAAATCTGTAAGCCTTAACGCCTAAATCTTTCATGATTTCAATATCTTCTGGATATCGATGGTAGTGATCACATGCAACATCGCCATTGTCGCTGCCTACTACTTTGCCCGGAGTCTTGCTAAAAGTGTCCCAAATGCTTACGCCACGACCATCTAGTTGTGCCGCGCCTTCAATCTGGTAACTGGCGGTCGCTGTTCCCCAAAGAAAGTCATCTGGAAAAACGTTAGGCATAAAATTAAAGCTCCGTTTCGGCAATTTCTACCCTTATACTTTCATACAAGAGCCCTATAAACCGCCTCTGAAAGCGGTTTCATATCCTCAGACCCTATCCTATTTGGAGGCTGAAATGTTAAGTTCAAATGAAAAAACATTGCTTTGGTCTGAAGAATTTCTGTCTACGCCAGATGGACAACCAAGTTCCAAATACTGGACGCCTGATCTAGGTGATGGTTCACAACATGGTTTAGTTGGCTGGGGAAATCATGAACGCCAGTACTACACCACCGATTCTTTGAAAGCAGATGATGGTTTAACAATTACAGCTACTCGCGAAACAGGCCAATCGGATATCGAGGCGTATTACGGCCCGGCCGAATGGACTAGTGGAAAAATACATACCAATAATAAAGTTTTCTTTAAATATGGCTACTTAGAAATTGCTGCAAAAATGCCTAAGGGTGTCGGAACTTGGCCGGCACTTTGGCTGTTGGGCAAGAATATTTCTGAAGGAACCGCTTGGCCAGCTTGTGGCGAGATAGATCTCTTTGAGGGTAACGGTGCAAAACCCCGAACGATTCAAGGCACGCTCCATGCCAGTGGTTATTCAGGTGAGTTTGGAATTACTGGATTTCATGAAAGCGCAGAGGATTTATCGGAGAATTTTAACCGCTTTGCAATCAACTGGTGCGAAGATTCGATTGAATGGTTCTTCAATGATCACTCGTTCCAAAAGTTCACTCGTGATCAAGGAGATTTTGCCGGTAAGACTTGGCCATTTAATGAGTATTTCTACTTAATCATCAACCAAGCAATCGGTGGCTGGTTTGTGGGGGAAGTCGACCCGCTATTGCAAAGCAGCAAACTTGAAATCGCTTACATTAAACATTTCAAGATTAACGGAGTCGGCGAAGTCGCCACAGTTTAAGAGTTGGTTATTAAGCTTTGTGCTTAATAACTTCTCCGACACCATTAATTGAATAAACCTTAATGTAATCAAATTCCATTGAGGTGTCTTTTAGATCAGCTGCGATCTCTCCCCCTAGATTGCCACCCATCGCCAAGTTAATGATGATGTAGAACTCATGGTCAAAAACCCAGCCACTATCAGGCTTATTTAACGTGGCAAACGGCACGCCATCTAAGTAATAACGAATTTGATCTGGCAACCAATCGACCGCGTAGGTGTGGTAACCCGCGTGATGTGGAGTTGTCATATCAATTGTTGTTCCAGGGCTTCCGGCAGGGCTATGGATGTATCCGAGAGTTGAGTTTGGCAATCGACCTAGCAATTCAGTTACATCAATCTCGCCACAACCTGGCCAACCACGTTCATCGATATCAGCACCAAGTAACCAGAAAGCGCCCCAAGTTCCATTACCTACTGGACCTTTGATTCTCGCTTCAATGCGGCCGTACTTAAATCCAACTTTATCTTTGGTAACTAACTTTGTACTGGTCCACTCGCATGGAGCTTTGTAATAACAATTGTTGATTCCAGCGTTAGTAGTCGTAGCCTTAATTACGTAAGATCCTGAACCATTGGTTGAGGAAATCTTGTCGTCATACCATTGTCTTTCGTTATTGCCCCAACCGCGATTTCCAAATGCGACGCCATCGCCATTTTGAGGAACCCAAACAGTTGGGTCAGCAGGTGCTCCTGCAGCGCCATTGAACTCTTCGGACCAAATTTGTTCATACTTACGAGTGATATTTGCAACTGCTACAGTATTTGAAACTTTCTTGGCTGTGACAAAACCTTTTGCTGCAAACTTAACTTCAAGTGAAATATCGTTGCCTAGATCTGAAGTTTTTAGAGTGTAAGTGCTCTTTGTGGCGCCTTTGATCTCAAAGTAGCCGACGTACCATTGATATGTTGGCTTTGCTGTTGTTGGAATACTCTGCGGAAGCGCCGCGATTTCCATAATTTTGTCATCGGTAGGACGCACTCTGATCGTTAAAGAATCAGATAAAAGAACATTTCCGATTGTTATAGTGTTTGATTTTGCGGTAACCGTAGTTCCGTCATCGAAGATATGAGACTCGCTAAACTGCAATTTCTTCTTATTGTCACTCGTTTTTAACTTCAAAGTTAACCCTGAAGAAGGTAGCGCCTTGCCGTTCAGGAGCCATTGAAATGAGCTGGGGCCATTATCTGACCATTTAGCAGGAGTGGCTTTAAAAGTGTATCCGGTCGAACCAGCAGTAATCTTTGGAGCAACCAATGGCTTCTTCAAATCCTCGCCATGTGCTGCAAACATTGAAAATGATGAAACACAAAATGCTATTGCGGCCATCACTGCTAGTGCTTTGCGATACATATATCGGTTTCCTTAATGTTGAAAAGACCGGCGAGGCTTTTTAGGGCCTCGCCGGTGACTTTTTCTACTTAACTGTGATGGTTGACTTATAAGTCTTGCCCGCAATTACAACCGAAACAGTTTTCTTTCCTGCTGTGACGGTGTACTTGAAAGCTTGGTTAGCAACTGAAATCTTCTCAGTTACTTTCTTATTTCCAGTGATTGAGATTGCAGCTGTCTTTCCTGAAGCATTAGCAATCGCCACGGTAATTGAGTAAACAGTCTTACCCTTAACAGTGGCCTTAGAAGTGGTTGCCTTCACAGAAATTGCAGTTGAGGCTGGTGCAACCGGAACTATTTCGTCACCGATAAAGTGGAACTCAACCATGTCAGCAATGTCAGTTGCTTGACCAGAGATTTCTGGGTAAATCTGACTGAACACACCATTTGTAGTTGGTACTGGCGTGGTTAGCGAAGCCGGAATTGGCTCACCTTTCTTGTCAGTATTTTTTAGAGCAAATAAAACGAAGCCAAAACCATCAGTAGTTCCGGTTAGCAATAATTGATCATTGCCTTGAGTGCTGTCTTTAGTTGGATCTGTGGCATTGGTTCCATCAGTCATTCCAGCTTTTGATGCGCTGTAGGCCTTGTTCACATGTAACTTGACTTGGGTATTGGCTAGAGGCTTGCCATTGTCATCGGTAACTTTGTAAACGAGATTTACGGCTGAGCCAGTTTGAACGTAAGCCTGACGGAAACCGATTCCCTTTGCATACCAAGGGTTATCTACGCTGAATTGCTTCTCTAGATCAGCGCGCTGAATTGAGTTGGCATCATTTAAAACGGGAGCAACTAATCGAATTGTTGGCTTAGTTGCAGGCTGTACAGCTGTTGTCTTTGGGTTGTAATAGTGGAATTCAGTAATAACTGAATGATCTGGCTTTTCGCCCGCAATTTCTGGCAAGACCTGTGCATGAAGATCATTTAAACCATCAACGCTGATATCTGGCTTAGCAGTCATTGATTCAGGCTCTGGTTCGCCAGTTCCTGGCTTATCAAGGTTCTTCATTACAAATGTTACGTTTCCATAAGCATCTGTCTTGTGAGTTACTTGTGCCTGGTCGGCTGATTCTGGCTTGTGTACGCCAGTTGTCACCTTGTCATCAACTTGAACAATTGCAGAAGAATTTGAATAGCCCTTGTTGATGCGAAGCTTCACATCTTGGCCAACTAGGATTTTTCCATTTTTATCCGTGACGTTGTAAACCAAGGTAACTGTCGAACCAACTGGCACAAATGCGCGCTGGAAAACTAGACCAGTTCCGAACCAACCGTTCTTTACCCATTGATCAGCCATTGTTTGATTAGCAGCTGCTTCACTTGTGTTCTCTGCGGTTAGAATCGGGCTAATCAATTTGATTACTGCGTCTTGCGGTGGATCTCCTGCAGCCATTGCTGGTGCCGAGACCGCGCTTGATAAAGCAAGCACAGTTACAGCGGTCGCAAAACCAGCTAGCACTTTCTTTGCCTTGATGCTCATTTATCTTCCTCTTTCTTTTGTTTGTGTGCTTACTTTTCTCTTGTCCCGAGAAAAATTCTTAACCCTTTACTGCTCCATCCATAACACCGCTAACAAGCTTGCGGCCCACAAAGATAAAGAGAATCAAAAGCGGTGCAGTCGCTAAGAATGCACCACCCATTTGCAATGCGTAATCCAGTCCGTACATTGGCTTGAGCTGCGTTAGCGCTACTTGTA
>JBILOR010000064.1:0-6252 GCA_044374325.1 Candidatus Planktophila sp. | reverse complement strand
CTGAAGGCCGCGGAATTTTCCCAGGCATGACAGTTATAGAAAACCTTGAGATGGGCAAGTTCCACCGCAAGAATCGCAAAGCTGAAATGCAAGAAGATCTCGAAAAGGTTTATCACTTATTCCCACGTTTGAAAGAGCGCGTTAGCCAAGCTGGCGGAACTCTTTCTGGTGGCGAGCAGCAAATGCTTGCAATTGGTCGCGCTCTTATGACGCGCCCAAAGGTCTTGCTACTTGATGAGCCTTCAATGGGTCTCGCGCCTCAAATGATCGCCAACATTTTCCGCATCATCACTGAAATCAATAAGACTGGCGTAACCATCTTGTTGGTTGAACAGAATGCACAGCAAGCGCTGCAACGCGCACACCGTGCTTATATTTTGGAAACTGGAAATATCGTTAAGGAAGCTAAGGCTTCAGACCTGCTTAATGATCCAGCAGTACGCGAGGCTTACCTCGGTACTGGCGCTCACTAATTAATCGCGCTTAGCTAAAATAAAACAAGTAATTCTGGCAGTACAAGTTCGTTCGCCTGCCTCATTAGTAATTACTACTTCATAGCAGCACATGGTTTTGCCCAGTGAAACCGCAGTTGCAACTCCAGTAACGACGCCTTGCGTTGCAGATTTGTGATGAGTAGCGTTGATATCAACACCGACGATGCGGCGATCTGCACCAGCATGAAGTTGCGTTCCAACAGAACCTAAACTTTCGGCCAAAACCACATTAGCGCCACCGTGCAATAAACCCATTGGTTGACGATTACCAACAACTGGCATGGTGCCGACTAGTCGTTGTGGGGAAGCTTCAATGATTTCGATACCCATTTTGCTATCAAGTTCGCCACTACCTCGAGCACGGATAGCTGCTAAATAATCGAAAGATTCGTTCTGCGTCATAGTCGGTGAGTCTAACGCTATGAACCTAAGATGAGCGCATGACCAAGCGCCTTTTGCTAATCGATGGCCACTCAATGGCTTATCGCGCATTCTTCGCGCTACCGGCTGAGAACTTCACTACCGCTTCAGGCCAGCACACCAATGCAATCTATGGCTTTGCAACCATGTTGATTTCGTTAATCAAGGAAGAAAAGCCCACACATATCGCTGTTGCCTTCGATGTATCTCGTAAGACTTTCCGCACCGAAATTTTTCCAGAATATAAAGCTAACCGTGCGAAAACCCCTGATGAGTTTCGCTCACAAATGTCTTACCTGCATGAGCTAGTCGAGTCTTTCGGAATCACTCAATTCGAACGCGAAGGCTTTGAGGCCGATGACATTATCGCAACCATTGCAAAGCAAGCCGAAGCCGATGGCTTTGAGGTAGCTATCTGTACGGGTGACCGCGACAGCTTTCAGTTAGTTAATGACAAAACCACTGTGCTTTATCCAAAGCGTGGCGTGAGCGAAATGGCGCGTATGACACCGGCTGCCGTTGAAGAAAAATATATGTTGACGCCTGCGCAGTATCCAGATTTCGCAGCTCTTCGCGGAGACCCCAGCGATAACTTGCCTTCAGTTCCGGGCGTCGGTGAGAAAACCGCAGCCAAGTGGATTATTGAATACGGCTCACTGAAAGATTTGCTGGAAAAAGCTGATCAAGTTCCAGGCAAAGCTGGCGAATCACTCCGCGCCAATGTTGACTCGATTGCAAAGAATCGCGAGTTAACGCAGCTAATTCATGATGTACCGATCGAACTTTCACTAAAAGATTTAGCCTGGCAACCAATCGAAGAGAGCAAGATTGCGCCACTATTTGCCACCCTTGAGTTTCGCACCTTAAAAGATCGTTTAGGCCCACTACTAAATTCAAAAAGTGCTAAGAAAGTTGAAGAACCGCTAGCGCTATTCGAGATTGCTAAAGAGATAACTGCGGCAGATGCGACCAAGAAGATTGCTGAGGCAAAGAGTGAAATAGCCTTAACAGTGGAAATTAAAGATAGTGCCGTAGTTAGTTACTCGGTTGCACTTGCCGGCGGTGAAACCTTTACCGTTAGTGGCGATGAGTTTGGCCCATGGTTAGCAGATGCCTCGATTCCTAAAATCATGCATGATGCCAAAGCCATTGCTCGCGCCTATCCAGTAGCGGGTCTAATTTTTGATACTGAGATCGCTGCTTACTTAGTCAATCCTGGTGTTCGAAATCAAGACATTTCTTCGCTACTTGAGCGGTGGGGAAGTGGCTCAACCGAAGTAAGTGCCGCCGCGCTTTTCACTTTGCGAGATTCATTGCAGAAAGAACTTGATTCCAGATCACTGACAAAGTTGTTTGTTGAACTCGAGATACCTATTGCCAACCTATTGGCACGTCTTGAGAGCTCAGGTATTTGCGTGGACCAGAAAGAGTTAACCAAACTTAGAGATTTCTTCGAAGGCGAAGTAGCCCGCGAGAGTAAAGCGGCTCATGAGGCTGCTGGCCATGAGTTCAATGTGGCTTCTCCTAAACAGTTACAAGTTGTACTTTTTGACGAACTTAAGCTCCCTAAGACTAAGAAGATTAAAACAGGATTTACCACCGATGCCGAATCCCTTGAATGGCTCTTTGAAAAGACTAAGCATCCACTTTTACAATCACTTCTTCGAATTCGTGAAACCAATAAACTTAAAACAACGGTTGAAGGCCTTCTAAACGAGATTGCCGAAGATGGCCGCATTCATACCCATTTCCAACAAACTGTTGCCGCAACTGGACGACTTTCATCTACTGGTCCTAATTTGCAGAATATTCCAGTACGCACCGAAGAAGGTCGCAAGATTCGAGCTGCCTTTATTGCAGGCAAGGGTTATGAAACTCTGCTGACCGCTGATTACAGCCAAATTGAAATGCGCATCATGGCTCACCTATCTCATGATGAGAATTTATTGGCTGCTTTCGAAAGTGGCGAAGATCTACATGCCACAGTTGCAGCTGAAGTATTTGGCGTTAAAGCCAAAGATGTAGATGCCGAAATGCGTCGCCAGATCAAAGCTATGTCTTACGGCTTGGCATACGGACTATCTTCATTTGGTTTATCTGCGCAGCTCTCAATTTCACCACCTGAGGCAACAGACTTAATGGATCGCTATTTCCAACGCTTCGGTGGAATCCGCGATTACTTAAAGAACGTTGTCGAAGAGGCTCGCAAAGTTGGTTACACCGAAACCGTTATGGGCCGCCGTCGTTACTTGCCTGATTTAACTCATGACAATCGCATGCGTCGTGAGATCGCAGAACGCGCAGCGCTTAATTCGCCAATCCAAGGTTCAGCTGCTGACATCATCAAGCAAGCGATGCTAAACGTTGATGCCGCTATGACTAAAGCCAAACTGCAATCTCGCATGCTGCTTCAGGTTCACGATGAATTGATATTTGAAGTGGCGAAGGGCGAGTTAGATCAGTTAACTACTTTGGTACGTAAAGAGATGGGCGGGGCATATCCACTTAAAGCGCCTCTTGATGTCAATGTAGGAGTGGGTAAGAGCTGGGACGAGGCAGCTCACTGAAAAGCAAAAAGGCAGCATCCGCTCTCTATGCACAATATCTAGCTATCTCGCTTTCGCTCAATCACTAGCACGGAAGCAATACCCAACGATGAATTTTCAGTGAATTACTGCAGCGTTAATTGAATTCACAATTAGAAGCGCTAAACTTTTTACATGAACCGCTTATTCGCGCTTGTAATTTTGAATCTTACTTTAATGATCAATTCGACTATTTTTCCTGCCTCAGCAAATGAAGCATTGAAGGATCCGTCAGCGAAACCGGACCCTGCTCTTTATCACGTTGCTGAGTGGAAATTAGAAGATTACATTCAAGTAGAAGTTGGTAGAGATTCTAAATATGGCGATTCCAAAATCAAGGATTGGTCAAAAATTAGATTAGCGATTCCAAAAACAGTAAAGTGTGAAGATTACGACTATTGGGCAGAGTCGTGGCGGGGAAAAGCTCCAGATAATTGCACTGCATTCATTAGAGCTTCTGCCGAAACTTCTGTAAACGTAGATCCAGGCGCTATCGATGTAAGTGTTTTCTTTTCTTTATACTTGTACGGCTCAGACAATAAACTTCTCGCTGATAGAACTTCTGCAAAGGCCAGAGTAGAGCCAGGCAGCTCGGTTGGAACAATGTGGAGTGATGTAGTTTTGACGTTTTCTTCTAAGCAAAGTGGGACCGTGTTTATCAAGGTCGGCGCAAGTAATTCATTTATTTACCGATATCTTATATCTGAAAACTCAATTCCTATTCAAGTGAAAGTTAGACCTAAGGCAGAAGTTGATGCAGAAAAAGCCGCGAGCGAAAAAGCTGCGGCAGAAAAAGCTGCGGCTGAGTTAAAAGTCCGTGAGGCTGCAGAGGCGAAAGCGGCTGCCGAGGCTGCAGCCGCTGAAAAAGCACGGGCGGCAGTAGAGTTAGCTGAATGGAGAAACAAAAAACTTTCCATAACTTGCGTTAAGGGCAAAGTTACAAAGAAAGTAACAGGCGATCCACCGGTTTGTCCCGCGGGATATACAAATCAAAGAGCAAACTTGTTGACTTTCCAGGCTTTCTCAAAATGTAAGCTTTATAAACAGGATGCTCCAGTTGGTGGTGCTCAAATTCAAGACTCCGGAAGAACATTAGCTCTACATTTAGTGCCTAATGTTGAGTTTTTGTTAACTGGCCTGACAAACGAACATTTTAATTGTGCTACGAAGACACTTAAAGTCCCTGGATTTGTTAGTAGTAAAATTAGCGCGACAAGAGCTATAGATGGAATTCAGAGCGCAAAGTGGGGAAAGATTTCGGCTTTTTGGAATTATCATCCGGAAGATGGCTTAAAAATCACATTCAATACCAAGTAATTAAATCTTTACTTCGTTGTTGGTGAGTTATCTTCCATAGCAAGTAAGTCTTCTTCATCTGTTGGAATGCGATCGGCAGCGATTAGTCGGTTCTTTCCAATTAGCAAGAAGATGTAACCGAGTGCAATACAAATTGATGTAATCGAAAGTGTAAATTGTGCGCCAATTGTTTCGCAGAGCAAACCACCAAGTGCTGCGCCGAGCGACATGATCGTGCCTTCAACGCTCCAAAGTAAACCCATGTAAGAAGTAGCCGAACCTTTAGGGCGAACTGCTTCCATAACTTCCCAATAGAAAACTTGGATTGCACCGCCGACAAAGCCTAAGAAAGCACCGCCGATTACCATTGACCAACCAGGGTAAGTAAATGCCATTGGTAGAGAAACTAAGAACCAGAATGCATAAGTTCTTCGTAGCGCAGTTAGCGATGAAGTTTTCTTTGAGAGTGTGCCGGCGACTAAGCCACCTACGATGCTGGCGATTCCCATTGCGGCAAATACCCAGGCTGTGCGGTTTGGAACTTTTTCTAGGGTGGCAAATGCGGGTACGGCGACATCGAAGATTCCCCAACCGAAACCGATGAAGGAACCTTCCAACATTAGAAGTCGAAGTGCTGGATTACGCCAAAGTGCTTGCTGACCTTTGTCCTTAACTTCAGGTTTCCAATTTCGTGAAACTTGCGAAACCATAATTGAAGTTCCGCCAATAAACATAAGCGCTGAAGCAACTGCCAGAGCACTTCCAGGATGAGCTGACAGAGCAAGAGTGGTTGCAACTACTGGGCCAATTACGCCAGCTGTGTTCATCATCGAAGTATCGATTGCGTAAGCAGTTCGCAGTTGCGGCCCAGAAACAATTGATTTCCAAAGTGGGCGAACTGAGAGATTAATTGGGGGAGCGCTAACTCCCATGATTGTTGCCATGACGAGCAGAACTGTCTTTGATTCTGACATGTTGACCGCCAAGATCATGGCGGCATAACTAGGTACGAAAATCCTAAGTGGCCAGCTTTGGCCGTATCTATCGATTAAGTAACCGCGATAGCCAGCTGTGAGTGAGCCGCCGATCGAGTTAAGCCCGAGAGCCAAACCAGCAAATGCAACTGAACCGGTTTCGCGTTGGACCTTAAAGAAGATTCCGAGGCCGACCATTCCGTAGGCCAAGCGGGCCGGAAATGAGGCCAGCACTAAAGTCCAAGTGTGCTGGAGGGCGAATACTTCTCTATAGCTAGACATTAGGTAAGCGATCCTATCTATCTATGCGCAGTACTTATGCGTAATTTCCTCATGAAATAGGCGAATTGACCCCATCTAGGCCTCACCCGTACCCTTGCCTTTCGGTCAAAAGGCCGACTCGAACTACTACTCATCTGTCCCTACGGAGCAACTTGATTACCTCATCAACAAAAGCAGCATCACCAGTAATTGCAGTAAATG
>JBILOR010000055.1:0-7026 GCA_044374325.1 Candidatus Planktophila sp. | reverse complement strand
AAACTTGGAAAGCAAGAAGTAAGAGAACTCCAGGTGTTAAATACTTGGCTGGCAGACCGCCGCGACGCAGGTAAATCCAGTTAACTACCAGCGTGACCAAGCTGAAGAAGATTGCCAAGCCGTATTTTTCTTTGCCGATTAGGATCATTAGAACAAAACCAACACCAGCATCGACTATGCCTAAAATAAAGATTTTGGCTAAAGTGCCACGCAAACTTGGAGTACCACCGGAGTGAAGATCGAAATTCTTCTTTCGGGTTCTCATGGGCGGCTTGCTCCTTCAAATCAAATTCGGAAAATAAAGATTAATTATTTGTTTATTCTAAAACTTTTTTACCAGAAAAGTTAGGGGTTCGAAACCATTGCTGGCCTCGAACCCCTAACCCACTATCTCTAGTGAACCGAAGCTAATTAAGCAGCGTCGATTGTGCTCTGAAGAGCCTTCATTGCCTTGTCCATGTATCCAGAAATGTCGCCTGCGGCAACCTTTCCTTCAGCAAGGGCCTTCTCCGCTGCGCCAATCTTTGTCCAAACGCTATCCATGAATGCGTATGAAGGCATTGGATATGCATTTTGACCAGCAGCACCGAATGCAGCAAGTTGCTTGTCATCTAGCTTGGCAAGTGCATCAGCATTTGCAGGAATGCGCTCGGCACCCTTGATGTTTGCGAACTCACCTTGGAAACCAGCTGAACCAACGAAACGTAGAACCTTTCCTACGTTAACCGCGTTCTTTGCGCCAGCAACCTTAACTGACTGCCAGTAGCCATATTGACCTGAGAACTGACGTGCAACTTTGCCACCAGCTGATGGGAATGAAGCAACACCAATGTCTTCAGCCTTCATGGCTGCGCCGGTGCAATCTTCTTTTGTGCCGTTAGGCAAGATCAACTTAGTTGAAGACTTAGACTTCAGTGATCCCATGATCCATGGACCGGTGATTCCGTATCCACCATTTTGGATGTTACAAACCATTTGATCCCAGCCGCCGTCAACGAACTTAGGTCCGTTTGTTGCTAACCAAGCGGCGTACTTATCAGCAGCTGCACCTGTGTAACCAACAGTTGTTGTCCAACCGCTGTTGTTACGTGTAAACATTGAGATACCGAATGAAGTTGCGATTGGTGACATGTGATAAGGGTCGTTACCTGTTCCACCGCGTGTGAATGGAAGTGTTACGCCACGATCTGAAGCAAGTAGTTGCTCCCATGTCATTCCCTTTGGATCTTTAGCCTTGGCCTTGTTGTAAACAAGCGCGATGTTTTCAGTGTAGATAGGCATTCCGTAAAGCTTGCCACCAACAGTGAAACCTGACTTCATTTCCTTTGAGAACTTTGTGCCAAGTGAACCAACCACGATTGGTGCAACAGTTCCTGAAGAAACTAGCTGGCCGGTCCAGTCGTGTGCGCCAACCATAAGGTCTGGGCCTTTTCCTTCTGGAACAGCCTTAATGAAATCTGCACGGCCCTTGTTGTAAACAACGTTGACAGTAATGCCTTGGGACTTAGCCCATTCCTTAATAATTGGAGTCTGCTGGTCCTTAGTTGCATCTGCAACGCCTACCCAAATTGTTACTGTATTGGCAGGTGTTACTTTTGCGACTGCGGGAGCAACAATTGCACCTGAAGCTGCTACGGCAAGAACCAAAGCAGTTGCAAGGCTACGCTTACGTAGAATCATTGTTTGCCTTTCTAACTTTATTTAGAGGGATGATCAAACCCGTTAGGGATTGGCCAAAGTTTATTCGCCGCTATTCGGCGGTTCTAGCCAAAATCGGATTTGTATCGAAATCGTTGTAATTAAGTGCCGTTACATGGCGGCCATACAGTCACAATTGGAGCCTGACCAGCGCACCTCTTTAAGAGGAAAAAAGCGTTGGCAAACAGGTACTTTTAGGTAGCCAGGTACCGCAAAATTCAAGGGGAAGAAATGTCCTTAGCCAATTCCTTCAATGATGCCCATCTAAAGCCTCACCATGACGGCAGCGAACTTTATGTAAGTTCCGATGCGCCAAAAATAGGCTCTGAAGTAACACTTCGAGTGCGCGTACCAAATACCTACACCTTTGACGTTGGGTTAGTTCGTTATTACATGGATAGCGAATCAACTGTGGCCAAGCTGACTAAAGAGAGCGATGGCGAAGTTGAGTCCTGGTGGTCGGCCAAGATTCCAGTTAAGAACTATGACGTTCAGTACCGTTTTCTTTTCACGCGCGCCGGCAAATACGAGTGGTTAAATGCTTCAGGTTTATTTAGCCACGATGTTCATACCAATGAAGATTTTCGAATTATCGCCCGCCCGCGTACAACAACTTGGCTAAAGAGTTCAGTCTTCTACCAAATTTTCCCGGATCGATTCGCCAAAGGAGTTGACCGCCCGGCACCGGAATGGGCGCTGCCTATGCAATGGGATGCTTTGCCGCACGGTCATGGACCAACCACCGGTATCGAGCTCTATGGTGGTGACTTTGAAGGAATCACGGCTCACCTTGATCACGTGATTGATTTAGGCGCCAATGGAATTTACTTCACACCATTTTTCCCATCAAAATCAAATCACCGTTACGACGCAACTTCATTCGACAAAATTGATCCGTTACTCGGTGGCGATAAGGCGTTCTTTGAGTTCATGAAAGCCGCGAAAAAAGCAAAAATCAAAGTACTTGGTGACATAACTACAAATCACTGCAGCAATGAACATCCTTGGTTTTTAACTGGCCAAAAGAGTAAGAGTTCGAAAGAGAACAAATTCTTCTACTGGGATAAGAAATCGCCATTTGGTTATGCGACTTTCTACCTGGTCAAACAAATGCCTAAATTGAATTTCGCTTCCGCCGAATTGCGTAAGCGTTTCTACGAAGCTAAGAATTCAGTCATTCAAAAGTGGCTATCTCCTAAATATGATTTAGATGGTTGGCGAATCGATGTAGGCAACCAAACTGGCCGTTATCGTGAAGCCGATATGCACGATGAAGTTATGCGCGATATCCGCACTGCGATGAACAAGATGAAGCCAAATACCTGGTTAGTAGCTGAAAATGCCGATATGTGGCCTTCAGATTTAAATGGCAATGGCTGGGATGGCACCATGAATTACAACGGATTTATGCGACCACTTTGGGCTTGGTTTAATCACAATCCAAAACTAGAAACTGGTGGATTCCACGGCTTACCTATTGCGATCCCAAAAACAACTGGTGCGCAATTTGTTAAAGCAATGACTGTCTTTAACTCTTCAATTCCATGGCGCAACTTAATTGACAGCATGACCCTGCTTGATTCGCATGACACTGCTCGTATGCGCAATGTTGTTGGTGGCGATAAAGAGAAACATCTTGCTGCAATGGGTCTATTGCTTACTTATCCAGGCGTCCCATCAATCTATGCTGGCGATGAAATTGGAATTGAAGGTGCTTGGGGCGAAGATGGCCGTCGCACAATGACTTGGGATGACGCCCACAATTGGGATCACGACTTTTTGAATTCAGTTAAAGAACTTGTAAAACTTCGGCGTACCGCTCCTGCACTGATCGAAGGCGGGCTTCGTTGGATTGATGTGCAAGATGATCACTTACTCTTCTTGCGCGAAGCAACTGATCAAAATCTGTTAATTTTGGTGGCTCGTGACAAAACCAAAGTAGATGTTGATCTAAGCAAATTCGGTTACTCAATTATTGGAACTCATTTTGGACCAACTGCTAACGGTTCTCGCTTGAAGCTGAAGTCCAAGAATGGCCTAGCAGGAATATGGGAAGTTGCTTAATGAGAAAATTTATCGCTCTATTTACAATTGCAACGCTCGGAATATCGGCTACCGCAAGTTCGGCGGCTCAGAACATCGCAGCGCTAGCTACAAATGTTGCGCGTGGTGCGCAAAGCGACGAGTCTGCTTATTTTGTTATGACCGATCGCTATGCAAATGGCGATAAATCCAATGACAACGGTGGCCTTAAAGCAGGTTCATTTGACAGCGGATTTGACCCAACTAATTACGGCATGTTCCATGGCGGCGATTTCAAAGGAATAACTAATAGCTTAGATCGCTTAAAAAAGCTCGGTTTTACCTCTATTTGGATCACACCTCCGGTTAAGCAACAAACCATGCAAGGAAATTCAGCGGCCTATCACGGCTATTGGGGCTTAGATTTCACAACGGTTGATCCTTACCTAGGTAGCGAATATGACTTTAAAGAGCTCGTGGTTAAAGCTCAAGCAATCGGCATGAAAGTCATTATTGATATCGTGGTAAACCACACGGCTGATGTAATTCAGTATTCAGATAACAATGCATACGTAAGTCACAAGAGTGCACCTTATTTAGACGCTTCTGGAAAACCATTTGATCCAGCTTTATTCGCCGGAAAAGATAGTTTCCCGAAGTTAGATGCCAACGTATCATTTGCAAAGAAGCCATCAGTTGATCCTGCGAATGCAAATATTAAGAAACCAGCATTTCTAAATGACCTAACTAATTATCACAACCGGGGCGATTCAAATTGGTCTGGCACCTCAGTTCTAGATGGCGACTTTATCGGATTAGATGATGTGTTTACCCAGAAGCCAGAAGTTGTAAAAGGCTGGATTGATGTCTGGAGCAGCTGGATTACTAAGTTTGGAATTGATGGTTATCGCATCGATACCGCCAAACATGTAAACCCAGAATTTTGGCAAGCGTTTATTCCAGCGATTTTAAAGGCTGCTAAAGCTGCTGGTAAAAATGATTTCCCTATCTATGGCGAAATTTTTGACTCAAATCCATTGACCACGGCGCAGTTTGTTCGCAATCAAGCTTTCCCTGGTGTTCTTGACTTTGCTTTTCAAAGTAATGTGACAGCGTATGTAACTAATGGTCGAGGCGCTGAGAAGTTAGTCGAACTCTTTAATGCAGATGATCTGTATACGACTTCAACAACTTCGGCATATGGTTTAACTACTTTCCTGGGCAACCACGATATGGGCCGAATTGGAATGTTTATCGATAATGCCGCAAGCGATGAGGCAGATGCGTTAGCAAAATCTAAATTGGCAAATGCACTTCTATTCTTATTGCGTGGCGGGCCAGCCCTTTATTACGGCGACGAAAAGGGAATGATTGGTAGTGGAGGCGATAAAGCAGCGCGCCAAGATATGTTCCCTACACAAGTCTCTTATTGGCAAGATGAAAAGCGCATCGGGTCGGACCCAATCGGCACTCGCAGCGCTTTCGATGTCAGAAATCCACTCGAAGATCAGATAACTTTGATGCAAGCAATTATTAAAGCTAATCCAGCGTTACGTGCAGGTACACAGCAGATTCGTTTTAATAACAGTGAGGTATTTGCAGTTACACGTTACTTGAATGGTCAGGAGTACGCAGTTGTCTTTAACTCTGGCGAGAAACCTCAAGAAGTTAAATTCAATGTAAGCACAAGTGGCTCAAAGTGGACACCAATACTCGGTTCTGCAATCTCTTCATCGGCAACCGGTACTAATTTAACTGTAAAAGTTGGCGCCACAGATTATGTAGTTCTAAAGGCTGCTAATAAGTTTAAAGCCAAACTAGCTCCTGCAATTGTTCTTAATCAGCCTCGATCTGATTTTGCAATGGATTATTTGCTAGAGCTTAGTTCAACAGTTAAAGGTGATGAGTACAACCAAGTAACTTATCTGGTCCGTGAGGCTGGTAAGAACTGGGTGAACATCGGAACTTCAGATCGCCGCACTGTAAAGGGCGATATTGCGGCACCTGGTTTGTATCGCGTGTTTTTAGAGCCACGTAATTATCCAAAAGGCACTAATTTAGAGTTTGTATCAATCGTGAAAAACGCAGCAAACAAAACCGCGGTTTCAAAGATTATTAAATACAAAGTTAATTATTAAGCCAGAACTTCATCACTTGGTCTAAATAGCTGGCCCATGACCTTTCGTTGTGGCTGGTCTTCTCGTAAACTTTGGTGACAAAGTCATGCCCGATTCGGTATCCCTTTTCTTTCATTAACCGATCAGCTAATTCTTGGAATGGTTTGTAGTCGGCATCAAGACTTTTCGTGCCGCGACTCATCCAGACCCTATGGGTTCCGGGATTAGGTAGCTCTTCGATAGTTCGTTCGACTAATCGGTTGCCACCGATTGTCCAGTGTGGCGAAAGAGCCAGAATTGCTTTGATCTGCTCGGGGCGTTGAATTCCAGCGTAAAGGGTTGATAAACCGCCCATGCTGGCACCGATCATTGCTCGATTAGCTACCGGTATTTCAAGTTCATAAGCGTCAAGAATCTCCGGCACGATTTGGTCAAAAATTGCATTTAAATACTGATCGCCTCGTAGATTATCGAGGTCTGCTTTTACGACATTAGCTGAGTTAACTACAACATCTTCTTGAAAAAATCTCTGAGGTGATAAATCTTTCGCTCGTCCGTGTTCATCCTGTTTACTACCGCTATGCCAGATGGCAATGATGGCAGGTGGGTTGATTTCAAGTTGTTCAGAAACCCTGATCGCGCTTTGCGCCATCTCCCATGTGCTGCGTCGATGAGTTGAGGTCTTGCCATCGAATACATTCTGGCCGTCGTGTGCAATTAACAGATGTTGAGTAGTCCCGCGAGGAATCCAGAAGTCGACTATTCGGCCAGCAAAACTTACTCGACTGACCTCTCCAGGTACGCCACGAACTTGATATCTCTTAATTAACTCCATAGTGGTTGAATAATGCCATGGCATCAGCGAATGTAAAGCAGCGGGCGATTATCTGGTTTCGCCGTGATTTGCGCATCTCTGATCATCCAGCTCTATTAGCAGCAATTGCCGCAAGTGATGAAATTGTTCCGCTCTTTATTATGGACAGTCGAATTGCGAGTAAATCTGGTTCATTCCGGCTGGCATACCTCGCGCAAAGTTTGCGAGCACTAGATAAGTCTTTGGATGAGAAACTTTTGGTAATCGCCGGTGACCCAAGCGAAGTACTTAAAGATGTGATGAATCGTTATGGTGCAAACTCAGTACACGTGAGTGCTGACTACACGCCATACGGAGTTACTCGTGATGCCAAAG
>JBILOR010000004.1:0-25510 GCA_044374325.1 Candidatus Planktophila sp. | reverse complement strand
CCCCGAGTGCATCTAGTGCGGCGCGAATGGTGCGACCAGAAAACAGCACATCATCAACCAGAACTACGTGTCGACCTTCAACGCCGGCAGCTGGAATCAAAGTCGGTAAGAGAGCTTTCGGCGAACGAGTTCGTAAATCGTCACGGTGCATCGTGGTATCCAGGGTTCCGACTGCGACTTGGCCACCTTCAATGCCATTAATTGCAGTTGCGATTCGAGTCGCTAAGTGAGCCCCGCGAGTGGGAATACCTAAAAGAGTGATTGAGTCAGCCCCGTCATAGCGCTCTAAAATCTCATGAGCTATGCGGACTATTGCACGCGACATATCGGGCGCAGGCAGAACTGTTTTCATATAAATCTCCTTCCCCACCTCGCAGGATGGGTCTTAAAGGATGCGGCGCAAGAATAGCAGTAGCGCGACCAAACCTGTGGATGGGCCAAGTCACTGGTTTTCGGTTCGGGCTAACTTTGGGGGCATGATTACAACTGCGCAGACCGATACTTTCACTCGTCCATTTCCCAGTAATGTCGAAATCGGTCGCCGCATGCGCGAAGCTCGCAAAAAGCGGGGCTGGACTATTGCGCAAATGGCGCAGGTCGGTGAGTTAAAGGCAGTCGTAATCGGCTCTTATGAACGCGGATCACGAAATATGCCCATCTCCCGATTAGGTGAAATCGCCAGAATCTTAGGGGTTGATATTGATTTCTTGCTCGGGCAACCAACCGCTCCCCACCATCTGGTGCAAACGCTGACAATTGATTTGCGAGCGCTAAGTCGACCAAGTTATACCAATCCAAGTTGGCAGGCGGTCCTAATTAGTTATTGCGCGGGAATCGTTAAAAAACGCGACGACTGGAATGGTGAAGTTTTATCGATAAGAGAATCTGACATTTCGAATCTAGGTTTTGCAATAGGCGCTGAACAAACTGATCTTCTAAAATGGTTGAAGCTCGAAAAGTATCTGATTACAGGGATAAATCGCCCTTAATCGAAGTGATCTTTGCTAGAACGCCATGAATGTAACCGGATGATTCTTCCGTCGATAGATCTTTGGCGAGGATAAGCGCCTCATCAATCGCAACCGCATCCGGGATCTCGTTAGCCCAGAGAATTTCGAAAATTGAGATGCGAAGAATGTTGCGATCAACTGCGGCTAATCGGTCCAAATCCCAACCTTGAATATATGTTGCGATTAATTCATCTATCTTACGTTTGTGATCTGTTACGCCCGCTACCAACTCTTTCGTATATTCACGAACTGGCGGCAACTCGGCATCATCACTTATGTTCAGGCGTGTTTCAATAATTGTGAGTGGATCACTTTTCCGGATATCCGCTTCGTAGAGAATATCTAGAGAATGTTTTCGAGCTTTACTGCGTGCGGACACTAGTTAGCGCGACCTTGATACGATCCATCTCTAGTGTCAACCATAATCTTTTCGTCTTGCTTGATGAAAAGTGGTACCTGAATCTGGATTCCTGTTTCAACTGTAGCTGGCTTTGTACCACCTGAAGATCGGTCACCTTGCAGACCTGGCTCGGTGTAAGTGACAGTTAACTGAACAGAGGCAGGCAGTTCAATATAAAGTGGATTGTTTTCGTGAATGGCAACGATTGCCTCAGTATTTTCGAGCATGTAATTAGCTGCATCGCCAACAGTTGCGGCCGAGATATTCATTTGGTCGTAAGTCTTGTTATCCATGAAAACGAAATCTTCGCCTTCTTTATACAGGAACTGCATCTCACGCTTTTCCAGAATAGCGATCTCGATTTTCACGCCAGCATTCAGTGTCTTCTCAACCACTTTGCCAGTCAGCACCTGACGCATCTTGGTGCGCACGAAAGCTGGGCCCTTGCCAGGCTTAACGTGCTGGAACTCGATGACAGTCCAAAGTGAACCTTCGATATCTAGACACATGCCATTTTTAAGATCACTTGTGGTTGCCACTAGGAAACTCCCCTTATCGCGCAGCTTTACGCAAACTTTTTCGCCACCGCAGTTCGGTGGGCTCGCGCCAAGGATACCTAATACAGGTACGAATACTTAAATCCGCACCTGCGATGTCAGCCATTAAATGATTACTTGATTAGACCCTTTAGCGCTGAAACAGCCAAGGCGTATGAATTTGGACCAAAACCACCGATCGTCCCATTTGCTACACCCGATATAACTGAAGTATGGCGAAACTCTTCGCGAGCCAACGGATTAGATAAATGAACTTCGATCAAGGGTGACTTAACTAATTCAGCGGCATCGCGAATTGCATAAGAGTAATGAGTAAATGCCGCTGGGTTGATAATGACCGGCGTTGAATTATCTGCTGCTTCGTGTAACCAAGAAATGATTGTTGCTTCGTCATCGCTTTGGCGTACATCTGCTTGAAAACCATGGCTCTTGGCCGATTCTTCAATGAAGGACTTAAGTTGCGGATAATTAAAATCCCCGTAAATGCTCGAATCACGAATATCTAGTCGAGCCAGGTTCGGTCCGTTAATAACCAAAATCTTCATGAGCAAAGCCTCTCATATGCAGCCAGTAAGTCGCTTTCACTTGGTGCTTCAATGCGAAGCGTCTTACCGATTTCACTGATGGCAACGAATCGCAAAGTGCCAGAACGCGCCTTCTTATCTATTGCCATGCTCGCGCGAAGCTCTGGCCAATGACGACTCTCGTATGAGGTTGGCAAACACAGATTATCGAGAATCTGCTTATGCAACTCGGTCACTTGATCGGCCAAAATTCCAGAGTGATTTGCCAGATTCGCGGCAAAAACCAAGCCAATAGCTACGCACTCGCCGTGTCGCAAAACATACTTGCTGTGTGATTCGATGGCATGACCAAGAGTGTGACCATAGTTCAAAATTTCTCGATCAAAACTCTCTTTGAAATCGCCGCTAACTACTTTTGCTTTTACAGCGATTGAACGTGTGATTAGATCCAGCGTCAGGCCACGATCACCGCGTACTTTACCCAGAGTTTTGTTTTTGATTAACTCGATAATTTCGGCATCTACAATGAAACCGCACTTAACTACTTCAGCCAAACCAGCAGCAAAATCGCGATCACTCAAAGTCGCGAGCCAGGAAAGATCAACCAAAACCGAAATCGGTGAGTAGAACGAACCAATTAGATTCTTACCGTACTCACTGTTTATTCCGGTCTTGCCTCCAACAGCGGCATCGACCATTGCCGCTAGGGTTGTAGGAACAGCAATCCAATCGATGCCACGTAACCAGCTACTAGCCACGAAACCAGAAAGATCGGTAACCGCGCCGCCGCCAACTGCGACGACTAAGTCATTACGTGTGAAACCCGCAGCACCTAACCAATCGAGAAGTTTTTGGTAAGTGGCAAAAGATTTTCCGGCCTCAGAATCTGGGACTGTGAACACATGAACTTGCGCTTCGGTCTCTGGCAAATCAACGATGCGATCGGCCATAGCTTCAGAGACAATAACTGCAATCTGTCCGCGATTTACAACAAACGGCTCAATGGCTTTTTGCCAATTTATATCGATCAAAACTTCATAATCACGATCGGCTGAGATAGCAATACTGTTCATCAGGAAACCGCCAAAATATCTGCACAAATTTCATTGACGGTACGGTCATCAACCGGCACTACTGCAGTTGCCAGGCTTTCGTAGATTGGGCGCCTGGAACTCATCAACTCATTCCACTGGGCACGTGGATTGCCCAACAAAAGCGGGCGATCGCGATTAAACCCCACGCGAGCGGCAGCTTTTCCAAGTGAGATATCGAGAAATATAACGGTAGCTCCACTTTTGCGAAGTAACTCTTGAGCTTGCAATGAAATAGGTGCGCCACCACCTAGAGAGACAACTCCGTTATCAGATTGCAAAACCTCGGCTAAAACAACCAACTCTTCAGCTCGAAACACGGGTTCGCCCAAATCCACGAAGATGTCCGAAATCTTTTTATCTAATTTGGCTTCGATCATCGAATCAGTATCGGCAAACTTAACCTTCATCTTCTTGGCTAAAGATTGTCCTATTGTGCTCTTTCCAGCACCAGGCGGACCAATCAGAATAATCTGACTACTCATTTTATCGATAGGTGCGCGATATAACTTTCGAAATTGCGCTTAGTTTCACCAACGCTGTCGCCACCAAATTTTTCGAGTACTGCTTCTGCAAGAACAAGTGCAACCATGGCTTCTGCCACAACTCCTGCGGCTGGCACTGCGCATACATCGGAACGCTGGTTAATAGCTTTTGCAGCTTGACCAGTCTTTACATCAATGGTGTCGAGAGCCTTGGGAACAGTTGAAATTGGTTTCATCGCAGCGCGTACCCGCAAGATTTCACCATTAGACATTCCACCTTCAGTACCACCTGCACGATCAGTGCGACGACGAATGGCGCCATCAGGGCCGCGCTCAATTTCATCGTGAGCTACCGAGCCACGACGTGTTGCTGTTGTAAAACCATCGCCAACCTCAACGCCCTTAATTGCTTGAATGCCCATCATTGCAGCTGCTAACCGCGCATCTAGGCGCCGATCCCAATGAACATGAGAACCTAGCCCAGGCGGCAAGTTGTATGCCAACACCTCAACCACGCCACCCAAAGTGTCGCCATCTGAGTGAGCCGATTCAATCTCTGTGATCATGGCTGCACTTGTAGTTGCATCGGCACAACGAACCGGATCTTCATCAATTCGTTTCATGTCGCCTTCACTTGGCAGTTGCGTGTTTTCGGGAACGCGTACTGAACCAATCGACAACACATGACTCAAAACTGTGATGCCGCAAGCTTGCTGTAAGAAAGCGCGGGCTACCGCACCAAGAGCAACACGTGCGGCAGTTTCACGGGCACTGGCGCGCTCCAAAATCGCACGAGCATCGTCAAAGTCGTACTTCTGCATTCCAACTAAATCCGCATGCCCTGGTCGTGGCCGACTCAGCGGTGCATTGCGACCTAAATCTTTAATTTCTTCTTCTGGAACGGGATCAGCTGACATAACTTTTTCCCATTTTGGCCACTCTGAATTTCCGACCTGAATTGAAATCGGGCCACCTTGAGTAAGGCCTAAACGAATACCGCCGAGAATTGTGACTTTATCAGCTTCGAAATTCTGTCTCGCGCCGCGTCCGACACCTAAGCGACGGCGAGCAAGGTGGTAATCAATATCAGCAGTTGTAATTTGAACCGAAGCCGGAATTCCCTCAATAATCGCACTGAGAGCTGGGCCATGAGACTCACCCGCAGTTAACCAACGCATGGCCTAATTCTCGCAGATGAAATGCTTTTATGTCGCCATATTAAGTGCCGCGGCCGCCAGGATGGCGGGGGCAAATGCAATTCGAGGGGGCAAAGTTCGACTAACAACTAGTCCGAAAGCTAGTTGCAACCAAGCGAGTCCGATCAGAATAATCAGTGGATCTCGCAGACTGTCGTAATGCAACCAAGGCGCTAGAAATAGTAGCAACTTCGCATCGCCCATTCCGATGAGAGATGCGAACCCACAAAACAACGCACACACCGCCAGTGCGAGCGAGAGTAAAGAGATCTGAAACTCTTGATCAATAAGCAGAAGTGCGGGCCAGACTAGAAGCACACCGGACATGAGTGACTTATTTGATATACGAAAAGTAATCACATCTATTGTCGCAATCGCTAAGGCCCAGCTGCTGCAAACTATCAATGCCAATAAATCAAGGCTCATAACAGGAAAACTAGCCACCTAGCCTGCAGGCAGGCTAAGGCAAAAAATTTCTGTGTAAAAGCTTTCTAAAGTCGTTTCAAAGCAGCTTCACGCATCAACGGGGCCAGTTGTGAGCGTTTAACTGGCGTTGCGCTAAAGATCGCAACTTGTGAAATAGCTTGGTGAACTAAAAGATCCAAGCCATCGATGCTTTCCAGGCCTACATTTCGCCAGAAACCCATCAATGCAGTGGGCCACGGATTGTAAAGTGACTCAAAGAGCAGTGCACTTGCACCAGCTATTTTTCCAACCAGTTCGTCGGCAGCTCCGGCTGGCGAAGTATTGATGATCAAATCGTACTTTGACCAGTTGATTTGATCATCAAATCCGATCACTGTCACTTCGGCAAAGAGAGCTGACTTGATCAAACTCGAACTGCGATGTTCACTGCGGCTTGCTACATCAATTGAAGCGCCAACGCTATCGAAGGCGGCAATTGCCGCGCGAGCCGTTGCTCCCCCACCCAGAATTAACAGATTTTGGAAAGTGGCGTTCGTTTTTGCAGCGACACTTTGTTGGAAACCAACCACATCAGTACTATCAACTTTCCAGGTATCACCAACCTTAATTAAGGTATTGGCACTTCTGATTCGCTTCGCTAATTCCGATGTTGGGAAACCTAAATCAACCAACTCTTCTTTTAATGGCATGGTTAGCGAAAAACTATTTAGCTCTGGTGGTGTGGACGCTAAATACTCCGCGAGTTTTCCGGCCCGGACCTCAACTGCTGTGTATTTAGCCGAGATTTCTAAGAACTCGTAGGCTACTTGATGAATAACCGGAGATAGAGAGTGCGAAATTGGTGAGCCGAGTACTGCGCCATTGAATGTTCTCAATCGAATGCACCCGCCTTTCGATTCTTTTGGTAGATCAGCTTCCAGCCATTAAATTCTGTGAAGGATTTAGTGAAACGGGTATCACCCGGAGCTACAGTAATAAAGAATAGCCAATCCCCTTCGGCTGGTGCGATGGCCGCTTTTAGGGCGGCTAAACCAGGGTTTCCGATTGGCGTAGGTGGCAGGCCATAATTTTGATATGTGTTGTAGGGCGACTTTAACTTCGTAGACTTTTTACTGAGGAATATCTGACCACGAGAATTCTGCACGTAGTGAACTGTCGAATCAAATTGCAGTGGCATGCCGATCGCTAATCTGTTTCGGATAACTCGCGAGATCTGGGCAAAGTCTTGTGGCCCACCCTCGGCCTGTATCAACGACGCAATCGTTACCAACTGCTGCATATTAAACTTTCTAGCAGAATCCTCAAAAGCAATCGTGGAGATGACCTGACTGAATTTATCAACCATGCTTTGCAAAGCATCAACTTGACTTACCTCTTCGCCAAAACTGTATTGCGCAGGGAAAAGGACACCCTCGAGTGATGAAATTCCCGTCGGCAGGTTAACTCTCTTAGCTGATTCGGCTGGGTCAGTTGACCAAATCTTGGTTGCCCTCATTTGCTCGAAGACTTCCGATTTCCAAGCACCTTCGGCAATCTTGATCAAATTAACTATTCGTTTCGGATCTAACAACTGTTCTAGTGCGGTCTTTCCGCTGATCTTGATCGAAAGTAAATGTGAGCCAGGTGCGATAGCGGCTGACTTGGGATCTGCCACCGCTGCCCTGAAGAAACTTTCGGCCGATGCAACGACCCCGGCGCTCTGCAGAAGTGCTGCAATCTCTGCACCAGTTGCACCCGTCGGGATAGAAATTGCAACGCTTTTTTCTTCAGCAGTAATAACTCGATCGGGAAAGTTCGCGTATCCCCCGCCAGCCTGGTTAATTTCGCGCAAAGAGAAAGTAAGAGCAAGAATGAAAATGCCAGCAATACTGATGCGCTTTAGAGCTTGGCGATTAAGCATCCTTGGCCTTTTCAATTGCTAGCCCTTGTTCCAGGATCGCTACCGCAGCCGCCATATCTATTTTGCTGCGGGCAACCTTTGCATTGACTCCGCTTTGCCGCATGGCGTTTGTGGCGGACACCGTCGATAACCGCTCATCAATCATGGTGACTGGAACGTTAAATTCTGTCCGTAGTTTCTCGGCGAATGCGGCTGCTTTCTGCGCCGAAGTACTCGATTGACCAGAAAGATTAAGCGGTTCTCCTACATATAAAGCAATAGGTTCATGTTCGGCAAATAGTTCTGAAATCTGTGCGAAAAGTTTTGGATCACCGCTAGCTAGCGTAGTTAGAGGTGATGCCAAAATTGAATCCGGGTCAGACATAGCAACACCGATTCGAACATCACCATAATCAAACGCGATCCGGCGACCTCTCTGCATCTGCGTTATAGCGCTGCCACTGCAGCAGAAATTGCGGCGAGAGCTTCGGCAGCTTTGCTGGCATCGGTACCGCCACCTTGGGCGAAATCATCTTTACCGCCACCACCACCGCCGAGGACTGCTGATCCAATTTTTACCAATGCACCTGACTTAGCACCCAGTGCGCGCGCTGAATCAGATGCAGCGACAACTAGAACAGATTTACCAGCTGCTGAGCTGATTAGCGCAATAACTGAAGTTGAAAAACGATTTCGCAGGTCAAGCGAAATCGTGCGCAAATCATCACCCGAGATTCCATCAGGCAATACGGCCGTGATTAAATCAATTTGGCCAACTTTAGTGACTGAATCAGCTATTGCCGAGACAGTGCCCAGCGCCTGGGCAGAACGAACTGCAGCCAACTCTTTTTCAATTTCTTTAATTTTCTCTAATAGATCATTAATTCGCTCAGGAAGTTCATCTACGCGAGCGCCCTTAATTATTTGAGTTAGTGAATTCAAAAGTAAATGCTCGCGAGCTAGGAATTTATAAGCATCGCCGCCAACTAGCGCTTCGACGCGTCGAACGCCTGCACCGATTGATGATTCACTTAGAAGTTTTACAACGCCTAACTGTCCAGAGCGTGAAACGTGCGTGCCGCCACAAAGTTCGCGTGCCCAGTCTCCGACGCTAACAACTCGCACCGTGTCGCCGTATTTTTCGCCAAACAACGCCATTGCACCAATGGCCTTTGCCTCAGTTTGAGTCATGCTCTGCGCAGTAACTTCAAGATTATCTAGCAATAAAGTATTTACGCGTGATTCAACCTCGTCTAGCGCCGAATCCGAAACTGCGCCGGTTGCTGGGAAATCAAAGCGGAAACGACCTGGTGAGTTTTCCGAACCTGCTTGAGTAGCGGTCTCGCCAAGAACTTCGCGGAAAGCTTTATGAACCATGTGCGTAGCGGTGTGTGCACGAGAGATTGCATCTCGACGTTCTTGATCTATGGTGGCAAGTGCGTTTTGACCAACTGCAACTTCACCACTTAATACTCTTCCGCGGTGAACCGACAAACCATTAACTGGTGCTTGCACATCATCGATTTCAACGATTGCACCATTTGCAAGTTTGATAATGCCAGCATCTGCTAACTGTCCGCCGCCTTCAGCATAGAACGGCGTACGATCAAGAATTACTTCGACTTCATCGCCGCTCTTTGCACTTTGTGCAATAACGCCATCGACTAGTAAGCCATTGATCTTGCTTTCAGCCTCAGTGTTCGTGTAACCCAAGAAACTTGATAAGCCAGATCCATCGGCAATCTGCTTGTATTGTGATAGATCAGTGTGGCCAGACTTCTTCGCACGAGCATCTGCTTTTGCGCGATCTTTCTGCTCTTTCATTAACCGCTGGAAACCTTCAGTATCGATCTGAAGTCCTACTTCTTGGGCCATCTCAAGCGTTAAGTCATATGGAAAACCGTAGGTATCGTGCAATTTGAATACTTCTTCGCCACCTAAGGTTGAAACTTTCTTCGCTTTCAGTGCAGTTGCCGCTAAATCAAATATCTGGGTTCCACTTTTAAGTGTTTGCAAGAAGCTTTCTTCTTCAGCTACTGAAACCGCCAAGATGCGCTCTTGTGCTGCGACTAATTCTGGATATTGCGGACCCATTGCGCCGATAGCCGCTCTTGTAAGCTCCGAAATAATCGGATCATGTGAGCCGAGTAATCGCATATTACGAATCGTGCGACGCATCATGCGACGCAATACATAGCCACGGCCTTCGTTTCCAGGTGTAACGCCGTCGCCAATAAGCATTGCTGAGGTTCGGGCGTGATCGGCAATAACGCGTAAGGAGATGTCTGATTTCTCAGAACTACCGTAGTTGATGCCAGTTAATGAACTAGCCATATTCAAAATTTGCATAGTGGTATCAATTTCGTAGATATTTTCTACGCCTTGAAGCAGCGCGGCTGTACGCTCTAGACCTAGGCCGGTATCAATACTTTTCGCGGGCAACTCTCCCAAAATTGGGTAATCATCTTTACTGGTTCCAGCGCCGCGTTCGTTCTGCATGAACACTAAGTTCCAAATTTCTAAGTAACGGTTCTCATCAGCAACCGGGCCACCTTCAGCTCCATAAGCGGGTCCGCGATCGTAATAAATCTCAGAACACGGGCCACATGGGCCAGGAACTCCCATAGACCAGAAATTATCGGCCATTCCGCGACGCTGAATTCTCTCCTTTGGAACACCCATCTTGTGATGCCAAATATCGGCAGCTTCATCATCAGTGTGGAAAACAGTTACCCATAACTTTTCCTCGGGAAAGCCATATCCACCTTGTGCGATTGGCTTAGTTAAAAGTTCCCACGCGAGTGCGATTGCACCCTCCTTGAAGTAATCACCAAACGAGAAGTTGCCACACATTTGAAAGAACGAAGCGTGACGAGTTGTCTTGCCAACCTCATCAATATCTAAAGTACGAACACATTTTTGAACTGAAGTCGCACGCACATATGGCGGGGTAACTTCTCCCAAGAAGAAGGGCTTGAATGGAACCATGCCAGCGTTAACTAGCAATAAATTCGGGTCATCGGCAATTAATGACGCAGATGGAACGACAGTATGAGTTAAGCCTTGTGAATTCTCAGATTCGAAAAAGCGCAGCCAACGTGAACGTATCTCGGCGGATTCCACTTTTGCTAATCACTCTGCCTTTGTCTTTTTAGTTTTGCGCTTCTTTGAGGCGCCAGCTGCGCTCATTAGTGCGCCAGCAATCTTCAGGGCTGGACCACCTTTGTCAACGAAGCTAGAAGTAGCCTCAGATGCTTTGGTAGAAATATTCTCGACATTCTTAGTGATCTTGTTAAAGCTTTCAAGTGGACCGTTAACTAGAGTCACAGTTTGAGTAACCCCATCAATTAGTGGCACGGTCTCTTCGGTGATTGATTTAAGCGAAACTTTGGCCTCATCAATAAGGCGACCAAAACGAATCACGGCGTAGGCAATCGCAACAGCAATCGCGAAAAGCGACACCGCACAAATGATTAAGGCAATTCCGCCTGCGCTCATGACATCTCCTTCAACTTAAGTTATTAAGTAAATCCTACCGCCTAGGCGTCGTACTACTTCTTTTCAGCCACTTCAGGAACCCAGTCAATTGCGGCTTCCTTGCGTTGGGCAGGTGTAATTGGAGTAGGCGCACCAGTAAGTGGGTCGCCACCGGATGCCGTCTTTGGAAAAGCAATAACTTCGCGGATAGATTCTGAGCCACTAAGAAGTGCGCAAACACGATCTAGACCAAGAGCTATTCCGCCATGTGGTGGTGGTCCGTAATTAAATGCATCTAGTAAGAATCCAAACTTACTGTTGGCCTCTTCATCAGTTAATCCAATAACTTCAAAGACTTGCTTTTGGATATTCCGATCATGAATACGAATTGAACCGCCACCTAATTCGGTGCCGTTCAAAACGATGTCGTAGGCATAAGCGAGAGCCGATGCTGGATCTGATTTAAACGTCGCGGCGAATTCAGGCTTAGGACCAGTGAATGGGTGATGAACTGCAGTCCAACCACCACCATCGGTTGGTTCAAACATCGGAGCATCGACTACCCAAAGAAATTCCCAAGCGCCTTCATTTATAAGATTGCAACGTTTACCGATCTCGTTACGAACCGCGCCTAATAAATTTTGCGAGGCAGTTCGCTCTCCGGCAGCGAAGAAAATCGCATCACCATTTGAGGCACTTGCTGCAGCAACAATGCCGGCAAGTTCTTGCTCGGAAAGATTCTTGGCAACTGGGCCACCCAAAGTGCCATCAGCGTTTACCAAAATGTAGGCCAGCCCCTTAGCGCCACGTGCTTTAGCCCAGTCCTGCCAAGCGTCTAGTTCGCGACGAGGTGAATCTGCTCCCCCTGGCATAACGACTGCGCCAACGTAAGGTGCTTGAAATACGCGAAATGGAGTTTGACTAAAGAAATTTGTTAACTCAACCAGCTTCTGACCGAAACGAAGGTCTGGTTTATCTGAACCGTAATCTGCCATCGCATCGGCATAAGTCATACGCTTTAGTGGCAATGGAATCTCGTAATTGACAGTCTCTCGCCATACGGTCGAAACAATTTTTTCGGCGATCGCCAAAATATCTTCTTGATCGATAAATGACATCTCAATATCGAGCTGAGTGAATTCTGGTTGACGATCTGCTCGGAAATCTTCATCGCGGAAACAACGTGCTATCTGGTAGTACTTCTCCATGCCCGCAACCATAAGAAGTTGCTTGAACAACTGTGGTGATTGGGGCAAGGCATACCAAGATCCTGGTTGTAGGCGCACTGGAACTAGGAAATCACGAGCGCCTTCTGGCGTAGATCGAGTTAGGTAAGGTGTTTCGATATCAAGAAATTCTTCAGAATCCATAACTCGACGAATCGCAGCGGTAACTTTTGAACGCATGCGTAAATTGGCCGCAGGCTTTTCGCGACGAAGATCAAGATATCGATACTTCAAACGAACTTCTTCAGAGATGTTTGCTTCGTCACCACTATCAACTGGGAACGGCAGTGCAGCTGCTTCGCTAAGCACGACGACTTCATCGGCCATAATTTCAATTTCACCAGTTGCGACGTTTGAATTCTCGTTGCCCGCTGGACGTTCAGAAACAACACCGGTGATCTTCAGACACCATTCGGCACGCAACATATTGGCAATTGCTTCGTCGCGAATTACAACTTGAACCCAACCAGTGGCATCACGGAAATCGATGAAGGCAACTCCGCCATGATCGCGACGACGCGCAACCCAGCCAGCCAGCGTGATGGTTTGCCCAACTTGGCTCTTGCGAATCGTGCCTGCCCCGTGCGTACGGATCAATTTAGCTACCTAGCTTTCCTTAGTTTTAAATACTAGAAGTACCTTGCCGGCGCTTATTTCAAAGCGCTGGCCAATGAGTCAAGTCTAACCGAGTTCACAGAACCGGTGCTCATCTCTTTGACTTCTACGACCCCGCCGGCCATCTCTTCTTCGCCTATTACGAGTGAATAACGAGCTCCACTCTTATCAGCTGATTTCATCGCAGTTTTTAGAGCGCGATCACCGAACGCCAATTCAACTTTAAATCCGGCAGCGCGAAGTTCTGCTGCGTATTTTAATGCGACTGATTTGGCCGCTACTCCCATTGGAATAATAAACAGATCACTAACAAAGGTCGCAGGAATAACTATTTCCTCGGCCTCAACGGCTAGTAGTGCGCGATCAAGACCAATGCCAAAGCCAATGCCTGTTATATCTTGGCCACCGATTTCTCCCATTAATCCGTCGTATCGCCCACCGCCACCGATACCTGATTGCGCTCCTAGCAATTCGTGCACGAATTCAAATGTCGTGCCGGTGTAATAATCAAGGCCGCGAACCATTCGTGGATTAATGGTGAACGCGATACCAATTGCAGATAGGTGCTCCTGCACCTCGGAGAAATTTGCCTTTGATTCGGGTGATAAGTAATCCAATAGCACAGGAGCCTTTGCCATCTGGTCGCGAACTTCATCGCGCTTGTCATCGAATAATCTCAGCGGATTTAACTTCGCTCGCTCTTTAGTTTCTTCATCGAGATCTAGCCCCTCGATGAACCTCACTAGATCTACCCGATGCGCAGCCCGTGATTGGCTATCGCCAAGTGAAGTCATCTCGAGACGATATTTGGTTAAACCTAATTTCTTGAAACCAGCATCTGCAATTGCAATTACTTCAGCATCAAGGGCGGCATCGTGAGTTCCGATCGCTTCGAGGCCGATTGAATAAAATTGCCGGTAACGCCCCTTTTGCGGACGTTCAGCTCGAAAGAATGGACCACAGTAATAAACCTTGGCCGGTAGCGAACCACGATCTAAACCATGTTCGTTAATTGCGCGCAGCGCTCCGACAGTTCCTTCGGGACGCAAAGTGATCGAACGCCCACCGCGATCTTCAAAGGTATACATTTCTTTGGAGACCACATCGGTTGAGGCTCCAATGCGTGCGAACAAATCAGTATCTTCAAAAATTGGTAGTTCGAGCAACTGATAGCCCGCAGAACTAATTGTGTTCTCTAAAGTCGAACGGACCCATGCAAAAGCATTACTGCGCGGCGGCACATACTCACTTACTCCTTTGGGAGCTTGAAACTTCATGATCTACTCACTCTCGCCGCTTCAATTAAATATGGATTATTCTTTCGTTCGTAACCAATCTTAGTTTCTTGATGATGACCGGGGAGCACTCTTATTTCATCATTTAATGGCAAGACCTTCTTAATCAGAGTTTTCTGCATGTCTGAACTCGAACCAGTTGGCAGATCAGTACGCCCGATAGATCCCGCGAATAAAACATCGCCACTAACCAAGGTCTCGTCATCAACTAAAAACATCAAAGAGCCTCGAGTATGGCCGGGACTATGAATCGCTTTGATTTTAAGACCAACTAACTCAAATTCTTCGCCACTTTTCAATTCTCTAACCTCTTTTGGTTCGATAAAACTCATACCCGCCAACGTTGCCCCAAACTCCGGGCTAACCGCAGCGGCTGGATCAATTAAGAGGCCGCGATCTTCACTATGTATGTAAGCCGGGATTCCGTAACCATCACAAACTGGCACCACCGAAAAGGTATGGTCTAAGTGTCCATGAGTTAAAAGTGTCGCAACTGGTTTCAAGCGATGCTTATTAAGGAGACCTGCTAGCTCGAGTGATACATCAGGCATGCCTGGATCGATGACGATGCACTCAGAACCCTCACCCGTTGCCAGAACCCAACAGTTGGTGGCATACATCTGGGCGGGAAAGCCTGCAACTAGCATCGCCAACCCACCCTTCCACGCTCAATTCCTTGGTCTTACTTAGACCCATTGGAAATACCCTAGGCGGACAGGGTACCTTTACCTTTCCAACCAACGACGTAGTGCGGCGATGATTTCGATCATTTTTGTACATCGTCACCCAAATGTTTGACCATCTGATTATCAACCCAATAGCGAAGGCTCGGCCGAGAATTCCTCACGAGCTACCGCGCTGAAAGGATCCACCATGACCGAGAATCCAGTAACTCCGACCCAATCCCCTGCAGTTGTATCTGCTGCATCAGCATTGATTGGGGACCCGGCTCGATTCGGTCGCGTTGGCGAAGATGGCACTGTCTATGTAATTACCCCCGAAGGCGATAAGCCAGTTGGTTCATACCCTGGTAAAAGTAACGAAGAAGCACTTGCCTACTTCGTTCGCAAGTTTGAAGCGATTGCATCTGAAGTTGCTCTGCTCTCTGCTCGCATTAAGTCCGGTGCTATGGTTCCCGGCGATGCTACAACTGCGGTTATCAAACTGCGCGAACAAGTTCGCGAGTTAAACGGCGTGGGCGATTTAGCTGCCTTGGCTGTTGCAGTTGAACAGCTATCACCACTGATTGAAGATCATCGTGGGGCTTACGAGGCGAAGAAAGCTGCTGAGGAGATTGCAAAAGCAGAACGCCTTGCTCAGGTTTTAATTGAGAAAGAAAAAATTGTTGCCGAAGCTGAGTCACTGAGCGATTCCACAAGTTGGAAAGTAACCGGCGATCGCCTTAAGGCACTCCTTGATGAATGGAAGTCAGCACCGCGTCTAGATAAGAAAACCGATACTGAACTTTGGAAACGCTTCTCATCCTCACGTAATAAATTTGATAAGCGACGTCGCACACACTTCGCTTCGCTAGAAGAAGTAACTGCCAAAGTTTCCGAAGCTAAAAAGAAATTGGTAGCCGAGGCGGAATTGCTCGCGACATCAACTGATTGGGTTACAACAGCTCGCCGTTTCAAAGCACTTATGGATGCATGGAAAGCTGCCGGTCGCGGCAAGATGAGTGATGACACCAAACTATGGGCGCGCTTTAAAGCATCACAAGATACTTTCTTCGCGGCTAAGAATGCCGACCTGGAGAAGCGCGAAGTCACCATGGCTGCAAACCTCGAGAAACGCAATGCGTTAATTGTGGAAATTGAGAAATTACTCCCGATCACTGACTTGGCTGAGCAGAAGAAGGCGCTTCGCGAGCTACAAAATCAATGGGGCAAGATCGGCATGACTGCTCGTGATAAGCGCGCAGCCCTTGATGCTCGCCTCGAAGTTATTGAAGTTGCATATAAGGAAGCCGAAGCTACTGTTTGGCGCAAGTCAGATCCTGCTGCTAAAGCTCGTGCCGCCGATGTGGTTCGCCAACTTTCTGAAGCTATTGAAAATTATGAGAAGGCGGCTGCCAAAGCAACTGCTGCCGGAAATACTAAGAAGGCGCAAGAGGCTTCCGATTCTGCTGTTGCCCGTAGAGTCTGGCTCGCTGAAGCTGAAAAGAATCTAGCCGAATTTAGCTAGTTTCAACTAAGTTAGTTATTAAAGGTGCGATACACGTCGTAAACACCTTCAATATTTCTCACCGCACTTAGTACCGCATCCAAATGGGTTGCATCCGCCATTTCAAAAGTAAATCTCGAAATTGCGGTGCGATCTTTCGAAGTACTTACCGCGGCACTAAGAATATTTACATGCTGCTCAGATAAGGTGCGAGTGACGTCAGCTAGTAATCTTGCACGATCAAGGGCTTCAACTTGGATGTTTACTAAGAAAACACTTGCCGCGCCAGCCAACCACTTAACGCCAACCACTCGTTCGCCTTGATGAATTTTTAAATCCGCCGCATTTATGCAGTCACCACGATGGACTGATACTCCATTGCCCTTGGTGATGAAACCCATAATGGCATCGCCGGGAACTGGTGTACAGCACCGAGCTAATTTCACATAAACATCTCCGATGCCAGCAACCTCGATTGAACTGCTTGAACGTCTTGCGGTTTGTACGCCGGTAGGAAAAGTTGGAACCGTAGCCTCTGGGTGAGAGTCTTCTTCGCCCATTGAAGCGATGAGCTTTTCAATAATTGACGCTGATGAGACATGTCCATCGCCAACTGCGCTATATAGGGCGGAAATATCTGGGTAATGCAGTTCGTGTGAAAGTTCTAGCAAAGCGTGGCCGGCGAAAATCTTCTGTAAAGGTAAACCTGCTTTGCGCATCTGACGCGCAATAGATTCGCGTCCGGCCTCAATCGCTTCTTCGCGGCGTTCCTTGCTAAACCAAGCTTTAATCTTCGAACGCGCGCGCGGACTTTTTACAAAGTTGAGCCAATCACGACTAGGAGCTGCATGTTCGCCTTTATTGAGCACGACTTCGACTACATCGCCGTTGTTCAGTTTGGACTCCAACGGAACCAGTCGACCATTCACTTTTGCGCCGGCACAACGATTGCCGACATCGGTATGAACTGAGTAGGCAAAATCCACCGGAGTTGATCCACCTGGAAGCGCGATGACACTGCCCTTTGGTGTGAAAACAAAAACTTCAGGTGAGCCAAGGTCAAAACGAAGTGAATCAAGAAACTCGGATGGATCCTCAGTTTCCTTCTGCCATTCATGTAACTGCCGCAACCAAAGCATTTCAGGTGATGAAGAGCTGGCCTCACTCCCCTGCTTATATTTCCAGTGCGCAGCGATACCAAACTCGGCACGTGAATGCATGTCATAGGTTCGGATTTGAATTTCTATTGCCTTGCCACTTGGCCCAATAACCGTTGTATGTAGGGATTGATACAAATTAAATTTTGGCATCGCAATGTAATCTTTAAATCGACCAGGAACTGGTGACCAGCGCGCATGTATCGCTCCCAGTACTGCGTAGCAATCGCGAACATCCTCGACTAGAACGCGAATTCCAACCAAATCGTAAATGTCGTTGAAATCGCGACCACGAACCACCATCTTTTGATAAACGCTATAGAAATGCTTTTGGCGGCCAGTAACCGTGCACTCAACGCCATCGGCAAGCAAATCAGACTTCACCGCTGAAATAACTTCGTTAGTTAAGGTAACTCGAGCCGGATTTCGCTCTGCGACCAACCTTGAAATTTCTAGGAACTTCTTGGGTTCAAGGACTTCAAAGCTTAAATCTTCGAGTTCCCACTTAATCGCGTTCATACCTAAACGATGAGCAAGCGGAGCATAGATATCGAGAGTCTCACGAGCTTTGCGTTCAGCCGATTCGGGCGAAACATATTTCCAAGTCCGCGCATTGTGTAATCGATCAGCCAGCTTGATAAGCAACACTCGAATGTCTCGCGACATCGCAACGATCATTTTTCTAACTGTTTCAGCTTCTGCAGTTGGCCCGTAAGTTAATTTGTCTAACTTGGTCACACCATCAACCAAGAGCGCGATCTCTTCACCAAAATCCTTGCGCAGTTGTGGCAAAGAATAAGAAGTATCCTCGACGGTATCGTGCAGAAGCGCTGCTATTACAACGGCTTCATTAAGCCCGAACTCGGCCAATATCGCAGCAACTGCAACCGGATGCGTTATGTAATCTTCGCCCGATTTACGCAGTTGACCTGTGTGCGCTTCCTTGGCAACCAAGAATGCGCGTTGCAAATTCTCTAATTTATCGCCAGGGTGATGCTCCGTTAAAGCACTAACCACCGGCGCTAACAGAGTGTCCATGATCGGATTCTAGTTAACAACACGGTGGTTAGTTACTTTTATAGCTAGGTTATTACTTCTTCTTGCCTTTACGTTTTGGTTGGTTGCGTGGGCCGCGATTTTGGATGGTATCGGCAGTGGCTTCGACCGCTACCGGAGCAGATCCGCTGCGGGCATTAACGCGCTTGGCCAATGCGATCATTGCTGGTTCGCGCTCGCGTAGCCCGGATAGAACTTGTGGCGCGATGAATAATGATGAGTAAGTACCGATCGCAAGACCAATAAATAGAGCGAGCGAAAGATCTTTCAAAGTTCCAGCGCCAAGAAGTCCAGCACCCACGAACAAAATAGAACCTACTGGAAGCAGGGCGATAATTGAAGTATTCAGTGAACGAACAATGGTCTGGTTGACTGCCAAGTTAGTCGCCTGTGAATAGGTTGACTTTCCAGTTGTGGTAATCGATCGAGTATTTTCCCGAACTTTATCGAAAACGATAACGGTGTCGTAAAGCGAATATCCGAGAATCGTTAGGAATCCGATAACCGTCGCAGGTGTTACATCGAATCCGACTAGAGCGTAAATTCCAACGGTGATGATCACATCGTGAACAACCGCTGCAATTGCTGCGATTGCCATCTTAGGTTCAAAGGTCATCGCTAGATAAAGCATGATCGCAATCAAGAAAGCGATTAGACCGTATAAGGCTTTCTTGGTTATCTCTTTACCCCAAGAAGGACCAATGATTTGAGTATCAATGCTCTCTACATTTATCGCAAACTTGGCGGCTAGCGCATCTTCAACTGCATTTGATTGCGCAGTA
Source organism: Candidatus Planktophila sp. (assembly GCA_044374325.1). GTDB lineage: Bacteria > Actinomycetota > Actinomycetes > Nanopelagicales > Nanopelagicaceae > Planktophila. Next base: position 6,168 of record JBILOR010000004.1, on the reverse strand, counting down.
GTAAGGGAACCCGTTTGAACACGAACTTTGTCGTTACCAACGGTCTGCACGATTACTTCAGAAGAAACGCCAGCAGATTCAACTGCAGAGCGAGCATCTTCAACAGTAGCTCCGGCTTTGGTCACCGTGTAACTTGAACCGCCTTTGAATTCGATGCCTAGGTGTAAACCCTGGAAGACAATTGTGCCGATTGAAATCGCTAGAAGCAAGGCTGAAACCGCATACCAACGTTTGCGGGTTGCGATAAATTCAAATGACTTTTCACCACTATAGAGACGTGCACCTAGCGTTGTTCCATGTGCCATTTCTTACGCCTCCATGCCTGTGTTAGATACTTGAACATTCTTGTTCTCTTCAATGCCAGAACTCTTCTTGGACAAACCTGAAAGCGGATGTCCGTTCGCGAAGAATTTCCATTTCGAAAGAATTGACATCATCGGTTTCGTAAACGCGAAGATCACAATTAAGTCAACCAAAGTAGTTAAACCAAGAGTGAAAGCGAATCCACGAACTCCGCCTACCGCTAAGAAGTAAAGCAAGACTGCGGCGATCAGAGAGACGAAGTCCGCAACCACGATAGTTCGGCGGGCACGAACCCAACCGGTTTCAACGGCAGTTCGTAGTGACTTGCCCTCGCGTAATTCATCTCGAATACGTTCAAAGTAAACGATAAAGGAGTCGGCAGTAATACCGATTGCAACGATAATTCCAGCGATACCAGCCAATGTGAGGGTGAAACCGATCCACTCGCCCAGCAACAAAATCGAGAGCAGGATCAAACCTGCAGCGATAGCCAGTGAACCAACGGTTACTAAACCAAGTCCACGATAGTAAAGAACTGAGTAAAGAAGTACTAGCCCAAGACCTAAGCCACCAGCTAGCAGGCCTGCTGATAGTTGATCAGAACCAAGGGTTGGTGATACTTGTTGAACTTCGCCACGATCAAAGGCAAGAGGTAATGAACCGTACTTCAAAACATTTGCTAGATCTTGCGCCTCAACTTGCGTGAAGTTACCCGTGATCTGCGCACTGCCGCCACGGATTGCTTCATTGATCCTTGGGGCTGAAACGACAAGGCCATCAAGAACGATAGCCACTTGATTTTGCGGTGCAGTTAATGAAACTACGCGAGCAGTTTGATCACCGAATGCTTTAGTGCCTTCGCCATTAAATGTAAGCGATACAAACCAATTTCCACCTGTTGTGGTGTCTACAGCTGCTGTTGCTTTAGATACCTGACGACCAAGAACTTCGGCTCCAGCTAAAATATATTTTGCGCCGCCATCGTTTGAACAAGCAAGGATTACATCGGTTGCAACATCAGCACCAGTTCCTTGTCGATTTTCCGGATTGGTGCAATCAAGAGCTGCATAAAGTGCATTAAGTTCAGGGCTGATTCCGGCCGGTGGACTTGCTGCCGCATCAGTCCCCGTAGTTGGAACGCCTGAAGATTCAGCAAGCACTTGACGGAAACGTAGCTCGGCAGTTTGGCCAACTAGTTCGATAACGCGACGACCACTCTCACCAGGAACTGAGATCACGATCTGACGGTTAGTGCCTGAACCTTGGGACGCCACTTCACTTTCGGCAACACCAAGTGAATTTACGCGCTGTCTAATGATCGAAACCGCTTGATCAATTGCTTCAGAAGTAACTTTGCCAGTCTCGCCCACGCCAATGCGCGGTTGCAAAGTAACGCTGGTTCCTCCACGCAGGTCTAAACCTAAGCGGACGGCAGTTGCACCTTGGATGAATACGGTGGCAATTAATAGGACAAAGGCACCGGCCAAGATCGCAAGTGTGCGACCTGGGCGACCAGTGCTCTTAACAGGTTTTGTAGGTGTTGACATAAGAGGTGAGTCTAGGCGTCATTTAGCGGTGTGTCGAAAAGCGAAGTAGCGCCCGCTGGGGCGACCTTGCCTAAATGCGACCACCCAAGAGAGGTAGCCACTCGACCTCGTGGAGTACGCGCCATAAAGCCATTTCGAACCAAAAATGGCTCAGCCACAGACTCAACTGTCTCGGTTTCCTCGCCCACGGCTATGGCCAAGGTGGAAAGACCGACCGGTCCCCCACCAAATCTCTCAATCAAGGCAGTGAGCACTGACCGGTCCAAACGATCAAGACCAGCTGCATCTACTTCATACATTTCAAGAGCATCGTTTGCGTGCTCGAGTGAAAGTTTGTTGGAACCTTTTACTTGGGCATAGTCGCGAACGCGGCGAAGAAGTCGGTTAGCAATGCGAGGTGTTCCGCGTGAACGACTAGCAATTTGATCAATTGCTTTCGCTTCAATTGCCAAGCCGAGCAGCGCTGCAGATCGCGCAATGACTTGTGCTAATTCAGTTTCGGCATAGAAATCGAGTTGAGCTGTGAATCCAAATCGATCACGTAATGGGCTTGGCAATAAACCTGCCCGCGTTGTTGCACCAACTAATGTGAATCTTGGCAGCTCCAACGGAATTGCAGTTGCGCCCGGACCTTTACCAACAACAACATCGACTCGGAAATCTTCCATTGCAAGGTAGAGAAGTTCTTCAGCTGGCCGTGGCAGTCGATGAATTTCATCAATGAAGAGAATTTCACCATCGACTAGAGAAGAGAGAATCGAAGCTAGATCACCAGCATGTGTAATTGCCGGCCCCGATGAAATTCGAATTGGAGCATGCATCTCAGCTGCCAGAATTAAAGCGAGAGTAGTTTTACCTAGGCCAGGTGGACCACTTAACAAGATGTGATCCGCACTTGTTCCACGATGTTTAGCAGCAGTTAAAAGCACGTCAATTTGTTGACGAACCCGTTCTTGTCCGATGAACTCTTGCAAGTCTTTCGGGCGTAGTGCGCCTTCAGCTGCTGATTCATCTAATCCAACAACCGGTGAAATCAAGCGATCATCATTTTCCATTATTTACGACCGCCACTTTGCAAAGCTCTCTTTAGTAACTCGCTCATTTCTAATTCATTTGGATCAATACCATCGCCCTGTAATTCATTGACCACCGAAGTAATTGCCCGGTCAGAATCTTTAGGTGCAAAGCCCAAAGAAATCAGGGCGTTAGTTAGTTGTTCTCGCCAAACTGGTTGGTGGGTGGCCACTCGTGCTCCATCAGAGAGGTCAGATAGTTTGCCTTTTAGCTCGAGAATCAAGCGCTGGGCTCCTTTTCGGCCGATACCAGGAACGCGTTCGATTGCTGCAATATTTTCAGTGGCGATTGCTCCGGCTAATTCATCGGGTGAAAGTGAACCGAGAATTGCTAACGCAACTTTAGGCCCGATGCCACTTACTGTTTGAACCTGTTCAAACAGTTGCTTTGATTCAGCGGTCAAGAATCCATAAAGCGTTAAAGAATCTTCACGAACAACTAAAGATGTATGAAAGGTGACGACGGTGCCTAGATTCAAATGTGCGGCGGCACTTTGGGTCAGATTAACCGACAGGCCAACCCCGCCAACTTCGACGACAGCACGATCTAGCGAGATAGCTTTTACCTCACCAGTAAGCGTGGCGATCATCTCTTGGTAGATCCTGTCTTCTTAAGTAGGGCTAAACGTTTTTTCTCTTTGGCAAGTGCATCGGCAATTTTCGTGTTACCGCCACCGCGCCAGATATGGCAGATGGCTAACGCTAATGCGTCAGCGCTATCAGCTGGCTTAGGAGCTGCATCTAATTTCAGAATATTTAGCACCATCTTACCTACCTGCGCTTTGTTAGCTCGGCCAGAGCCAGTTACTGCAGCTTTAACTTCGCTTGGAGTATGCATCACGACTTTAGTTTGATTCCGCGCCGCCAGCAAAAGTGCGATTCCGGCTGCTTGCGCTGTGCCCATAACAGTGCGCAGATTGTGTTGCGAGAAAACACGTTCGATTGCAATTACATCGGGTTTGAACTCGGTTATCCAAAGTTGGATCTCGCGCTCGAGTTGCAACAATCGCGCTTCGGTCGGGTCTTCGGAAGAAGTCAGGATGACGCCTACGGCAACCATTTGTAACGGAGAGCCAATGGATCCTTCAACCACTCCAATACCGCAGCGGGTTAAACCCGGATCAATACCTAGAACTCTCACCGACTAAGCCTAGATAGCAGCGTTAGATAGTTAGGCCAGGCTCGCCATTACTTCATCAGAAACATCGAAGTTACTAAAGACGTTTTGCACATCATCTAGTTCTTCAATCGCATCAATTAACTCAAAAACTTTCGTAGCACCTTCGGCATCGAGCGGAATTGTCATTGAAGGCAAGAATGACGAATCTGCGGATTCGTAGTCGATACCAGCTGCTTGAAGCGCAGTTCGAACTGCGACCAGATCACTCGCCTCACAAACTACTTCAAATGATTCGCCCAAGTCATTTACTTCTTCAGCACCTGCATCAAGTACTGCTTCGAGCACTGAATCTTCAGTTAACTGCCCAACCTTATTTACGATGATTACGCCTTTGCGATTAAACAAATATGCAACCGAACCTGGGTCAGCCATGCTGCCGCCGTTGCGAGTAACTGCGACTCGCACTTCAGAAGCCGCGCGATTGCGATTATCAGATAAACACTCGATCATGATTGCAACGCCGTTAGGTCCATAACCTTCATACATAATTGTCTGCCAGTCGGCACCGCCTGATTCAAGGCCGGCGCCACGTTTAACTGCGCGTTCAATATTGTCGGCTGGCATTGAGTTCTTTTTAGCTTTGGCAATTGCATCAAAGAGTGTTGGGTTTCCGTCAACATCAGGGCCGCCATTACGTGAGGCAACTTCGATTGCCTTAATTAATTTGGCAAAATTCTTGGCACGACGGCTATCGATGATCGCCTTCTTGTGCTTTGTCGTTGCCCACTTGGAATGGCCGGACATGATCTACCCCCTAGAAATTTCACCGTGATTACCAGTGAAAGTTATGTCGCTACTTTACCGCAGCCTTTTCCAAAGCCGGTCGTGCGACCGATTCGATAAAGAAGCGATGAATGCGATTGTCCCCCGTTAGCTCGGGATGAAAACTCGTAGCAAGTAACCCGCCCTGGCGAACTGCCACCGCGTGCTCAAAAGTTGCCAAAACTTCAACTGCTGGTCCAACTGATTCCACCCATGGGGCACGAATGAAAACTGCACGCACTGGCGGATTGGTGATTCCAGAAAATTCCAAATCGGTCTCGAAAGAATCGACTTGGCGGCCAAATGCATTTCTGCGAACCGTGATATCCAGGCCGCCAAAAGTTTCCTGTCCAACGGCAGCATCTAACACTCGATCAGCGAGCAAGATCATTCCGGCACAAGAACCATAAACTGGCATTCCAGAAAAGATGCGGGACTTAAGCGGTTCAAACATCTCGAAACTACGAGCCAAGTTCGCTATCGCTGTCGATTCGCCGCCGGGTATAACTAGCGCATCAACTGCAGCTAACTCACTTGGGCGGCGAACAATGCTGGCGTTAACGCCGCACTCTTCGAGAGCGAATAAGTGTTCGCGGAAATCGCCTTGCAACGCCAGAACACCTACTCGCATGAATTAAACCTTAAATTACCAACCGCGTTCAGCTAAGCGATGTGCAACCGGTAGATCAGCAACGTTAATGCCGACCATTGCATCGCCTAAGCCGCGCGAAACATCAGCTAATACTTTTGGATCATCAAAGAAAGTGGTCGCTTTAACGCAAGCGGAGGCGCGTGATGCGGGATCACCAGACTTGAAAATACCGGAACCAATAAATACGCCATCGGCACCCATTTGCATCATTAACGCAGCATCGGCAGGTGTTGCTATTCCACCAGCAGTGAAAAGCACAACTGGCAACTTGCCGGTTTGGGCTACTTCTTTAACTAAATCAAATGGAGCTTGCATGTTTTTAGCAGCTACATAAAGTTCATCTTCGCGCAATGAAGTCAAGCGACGAATCTCGCCACCGATAGAACGCATATGTGTCATTGCGTTTGAAACATCGCCGGTTCCGGCTTCACCCTTTGAGCGAATCATTGCTGCACCTTCATTGATGCGACGAAGTGCCTCACCTAGATTTGTGGCACCACATACGAACGGAATCGTGAAGTTCCATTTATCAATGTGGTTCTCGTAGTCGGTTGGTGTTAAAACTTCAGACTCATCAATGTAATCAACGCCCAAGCTCTGCAAAATTTGCGCTTCAACAAAATGACCGATGCGCGCTTTAGCCATAACTGG
>JBILOR010000054.1:0-7312 GCA_044374325.1 Candidatus Planktophila sp. | reverse complement strand
TGCATTTTTCGCTGCATTAACTGTGTCAGCTCTTAGGGTTGCTAACTTGGCTTTCGAATCATTCAAGATAATTGTAAAGTCATCAATCTGCTTAGTTACAGCCGCGATCTTGACAGTTAAGTCGGCAACTTCTTTTTGAGCTATCGGAATCAAATCTGTTTGCTCTTTGATTTTAATTGCGATGTCCGCATTTTCCTTAGTCAAGGCTTCAATCTGTGTCTGTACTGTCGCACCAGCTTTTACTTGCTCTGCAATCTGTGCATCAAGGTCGACCAAGGCCTTAGCGGTGCTGGTTTCAAGTGCTGTAAGGTCTTTAACTGACTTGGCATAAGCCGCGGTCTCAGTAATGCAATCAACAGCTAAGTAGTACCGCTTGGCATTCTTCGCAGTTTTTGCAGCTGGTAAGTAAATTGTGGTCTTAGTTCCTTCAAGCGTCACAGTGGACATAACTGCAGTTACGCACCGATAAGTAAAACCGCTTACTTTGACGGTCTTATTAACTACGGTACAGGTCGAGCCATTGCTAACTGCGGCATAAGCGGGGGTTGACACCAATACCCCGGCGATAAGCGCACCTGCAATAGAGAGAGTAGAAACCTTACGCAACATGTTGACCTCCATAGATTATGCGGCAATCTTACCGAAGCAGGTTAAAAGGACCTGCTTATAACGCGTGGAATCCCTGCGAAATCGGTGTGAGAAATTATTTGTTGCGCTGGCGGATTCGAACGTTCATGCCAAGTTTGCGAATCAACGGCCTTGGCCCAAAGCGCAAGAATGAACTCAAAATCATGTATTGCCAACCAGGTACTGATATCGCAGCGCCTTTTTGTGCATCAGCCCAAGCTTTTGCAACGAGCACATCAGCATTTAGCCACATAAAGCTTGGCAACCCATTCATCTTCATGCGGCCACGTTGGTGAAATTCGGTGCGAGTGAAACCGGGGGCAAGTGCAGAGATTTTTACGTTGGTACCAGCTAACTCGGTATGTAGCGATTCAGTTAACACGGTTAAGTAAGACTTGCTCGCGCTGTAAGTACCGCCAGCGATCCAGGCAGCAACGGATGAAACATTAATCAAAGTGCCAGAGTTGCGCTCTTTCATGCCAGGCAATATCGCATGCATTAAGCGCATAGGGGTACGAACCAATACATCGAACATTTGTTGCTCAGCTGCCATGTCACTTACTAAGAAAGATTTATTTATTCCAAAACCTGCATTATTAATCAAAACTTCAACCTCATTAGCAGCAATGAAATCTTCAATCGATTTGCAACCAGAATCAGTAGCTAGGTCAGCGGCTATGACTTTTGTTTGAATTTTAAAATTCGCTTCTAGCGCAGCAGCTCGTTCATTTAATCTAGGTAGATCGCGAGCAACCAAGACCAGGTTAAAACCAAGTTCGGCAAGTAGGCGTGAAAAACTTTCGCCGATTCCTGCTGTGGCGCCAGTTACTAGCGCCCACTTGCCTTGATTGCTTTTATCCCCTTGGTTACCCACGATCTCCGTCAATTCCTTAAGTCAGCAACCGTTATGCGATTGATGATGCATCATCAGGAACGATGCCATCGGTAGATTCTTCGCGGATATGCCAACTGCTGTCATATTCCTCGAGCAAATCTAGGAATGGTTTTGCATCAAACCACTCAGGCCCATTTACGCCATCTGGCTGCCAAATACCTTTATGGATTAGCTCCATGGCAATGACTGGGTTAATTGCGGTCTGCCAAACAACTGCCTGATCGCCGTAATTAGCCATGGACCAAGCGTTATCAACCACGTTGTACATATATACAGCGCGCGGCTTACCTTCTTTATCTAGACCCTTAACCAAAGTTCCGGCACAAGTTTTACCTTTCATGCGAGAACCAAGTGTGGCTGGGTCTGGCAATGCAGCAGCTAGTAGATCACGCGGTGAAACTGCAACGCCTTGCACGTCTACCGTATCTTTGCGATCCATTCCGAGCATGTGAATCGTCTTCAACGTTGTAATGAATTGCGCACCCAGGCCGTACTTAAATGCAACTTTTTTAGCATCAACTTTCTGGGGGATAAGTACAACTTCTTCGTGTTCAACATTTACACATTCAACCGGCCCAATTCCTTCGGGAAAATCGAATACTTCTAAATCACTAAATGGTTCAGTCGTAAACCAACCACGACCGTCTTCCCACATTAGTGGCGGATTCAAACACTCTTCGATTGTTGTCCAAATAGAAAACGAAGGCGCGAAATCAAAACCTTCGACAGTTAAATTTGAACCATCAAAAACAGTTACCGAATCTAAGCGACTGAATAAATAATCAGATGCGTACTTGGCAAAAACATCGCTCATGCCAGGTTCGATACCCATTCCGACGAGTGCGTAAATTCCGCGCTCGCCCCAGTTCCAGTCACGTGCGAATTGCTCGTCACCTAACTTCACACCAGTTTCAGTATTTGGGTAATGCGGATGTGGACGTGATAACGACATCGCCATATCAATGTAATTTGTATTTTCAATTTCACATGCCAAGAAAATCGGCATTACGAAACGTGGATCAACTGCATTGATCACTACGTCTGGTTTGGCTTTGCGAATTAACGCACGAATATCTTCTAGTTCGGCAGCATTAACTTCAGCTGCAGAAAAACGGGCATCTTTAACGCGGGCGACTGCTTCTTCGGCTCGAGCAAAATTACGATCGGCAATGACCATAGAAGAGATAAAACTTCTGCGGGATGCGATGTTCGCAATTGCTCTACCGACGCCACCAGCGCCTATTACTAGCGCTTTCATTGTTGGCCTCTCATGAGGAAAAAACTCCATCTCGGTAGAAGTCCGAGGCTACCCTCATGAGCGTGATCTGCCAACCCAGTATTTACAAACCTAGCGGGCGGGTAGATTTCACCTATTAATATCGGTCCCCGTAGCTCAGTGGATAGAGCAACCGCCTCCTAAGCGGTAGGTCGCAGGTTCAACTCCCGCCGGGGACACACATTTCTAGATTGAAGAGTTTAGGCAAAAACTACGGTGCGCTTGCCAACCACGAAGATTTTGTCTTCTGAATAAAGCTTCACTGCTTTTGCCAAAACCCGACGTTCGATATCGCGCCCGATTGCTATTAATTCTTCAGGCGTTGCAATGTGAGTAACGTGCGCAACATCTTGTTCAATGATTGGGCCTTCATCTAAATCACTAGTTACAAAGTGAGCGCTTGCGCCAATGATTTTCACGCCACGTTCGTGTGCTTGGTGGTAAGGCTTAGCACCTTTGAAACCAGGCAAGAAAGAATGGTGGATATTGATGATCCTGCCTGGCATACGATTACAAAACTCAGCTGAAAGAATTTGCATATAGCGAGCCAAAACTACAAAATCAATTTTTAGTAATTCAATCTGCTTAGAAATTTCAGCTTCTTGTGTGTTCTTATCACCGGGAAGATACATGAATTTAACGCCGTGTGATTCAACCAGTTGCCGAAGATCCTCGTGGTTTGAAATCACTAATGGAATTTCGACTTTGAGTTCGCCGAGTTCATTTAAATAAAGTAAATCTCTTAAGCAGTGGCTCTCTTTAGTAACCATAACTAGCGCTCGTGGACGCTCTGAAGTTGGTCGAATATGTAGGGCTGGATGGTATTTAGCTAAACCTTCACTTAATGATTTCTCGGCTGCTGCCTGACCTTGAGAAGTTTCAAAGCGAGTGCGCATTACGAAGGTATTAGTGGTCGGATCAGTAAATTGCTGATTCTCAATAATGTTTCCGCCACAGGCTAAAACCGCTGAAGTCATCGCGTGAACAATGCCTGGTTGATCAGCACATTGCAGGGAAGCAATTAAATCCATGGCTTAAGGGTAAGGGTTATTAGTGCTTAAGCGTAAATCGCTGCATTGCTTTAGGTGCCCACCAGTTGCGTTCGCCTAATAGGCGCATCAGAGCTGGCACGAGTAAGGCGCGAATTAAAGTGGCATCAAGAACCACTGCAAATGCAACGCCAAAGCCCATCATCTTTATCGAAGTCACTCCACTGGTAACGAAAGCTGCGAATACCACTGCCAGCAGCATTGCGGCTGCAGTAATGATTCGTGCTGATCGCTGCAAGCCCAGTGCAACCGATTCGACATTTGATTTACCTAGCAAATGCTCTTCGCGAATTCGCGACAGCAAGAAGAGTTCGTAGTCCATTGATAAACCAAAGACGACTACGAAAATCAAAATTACAATTGAAGTATCCAGCGAACCGGTTACTGTGAATGAACCGACTAACCATTGCAGATGGCCGTTTACGAAAATCCAAGTCATCGCACCCATGGTTGCCGCTAAGGACATTACGTTTAGCAGCACAGCTTTAATTGGCAAAATAATTGAACCGGTAAAGACAAAGAGCAGAATTAGAACGCTAATTGCAATCCAACCTAAAGCCATGGGTAGAGTTTGAGATATTCCATCTTGAGTATCGGTGTAATCAGCAGCAACGCCACCGATTAGTGTGCCCGTTGGTGAAGGTAAATCACGTAGTTCATGAATCAACTTTTGCGCCTCAGGTGAACGCGGCAACATTGATTCGTATGCCGTTATTTGAATATCGTTTCCGATAACTCTTGGTGCAGCTACGCTAACAATTCCATTAACTTGCTTAACTTTTTCAATGTAACTAGAGATTTCATTCTCTTTATTTGCGCCATCTAGAACGATTATGTCGATGGTTGCAATATTGCTTCCAAAACGTGACTCTTGAATTGCAGTGGCAACTGCAGCCGGATTACTTGCTGGCAAAATTCTGGCGTCGCCTTGTGAGAAAGCGATATCTTTGATTGGCGCTGCAAGAACTCCGAGAATTACTAGCGATACTAGAACTACTGCCACTGGGCGCTTCATAACTAAGCGAGCAGTCTGAGCCCAGCGTCCCTCATCTTTATGCATAATTGCTGATTTACGAACGGTGCCTTTATCAACTTTCTTACCGAGCATGGCCAGAATTGGTGGCAGACCGAATAATGCGCCTGCAACTGCAATAGCTACAACTGATACACCTGCGTAGCCAAATGATTTAAGGAAAGGCAGCGGGAAGAAAGTAAGCGAAAAGAGAGTAACTAAAACAGTTAGACCCGAATAGAAAACCGTTTTTCCGGCGCTGGCCATCGTGGCAACTATTGAATCTTCAACGCTCTTACCTCGATGCAGTTCTTCGCGGAAACGATTAACAATTAACAACGCGTAATCAATACCCAGGCCTAGTCCCAAGCCTGTAGTCAGGTTAAGAGCGTAAACACTCACGCTGGTAAAGAGTGAGATCAGGTAAAGAAGGAAGAACGCGCCCAGAATCGCAGATACACCAACGAGTAGTGGCATTGCCGAGGCTGCCATCGCGCCAAAGACAAAGACCAACAAAACAAAGGTAAGTGGAATTGAGATTGCCTCAGCTATTTTTAGATCATCGGCAATCTTTTTATTAATCGCATTTCCTACGACTCCGACACCGCCGGAGTAAATCGTTAAGCCATCGCGTTTTCCATCAAAATTCTTTTGGAAGTAAGCGCCCATTTCTTGGCTTTCGGGAGTAAATGCTTCGCCGCCGCCATAAACCAAAATGTAGGCAGCCTTGCTATCAGTTGCAGCAAGTGTTTTTTCACCGCCAGTACTCCAGTATGAAACTACATTAGTTACTCCTGGCGCCTTTGCCATTTCCGCTTCTAGCGCCTGCGCTTTTGCAACAATTGCGGGATCAGTGATTGGAAGGTTGCCGGAATCGACAACTACGACCACATTAGGATCTGCGATCTTTAGATTTTTGTTTAGATAGTTATAAACCTGGTAGGAGTCACTATTAGGGTTTGAATATCCGCCGGAATCAAGGCGGCTAAAAATCATGGTGCCGACGGTGCCAGCTGTAAGCACGGTGACAATGAACAAAATAACCATTGCCTTACGGCGGCGAACAATAACGTGACCAAGTTTCTCAAACATGTGATAACTCTACCGAACGGGCTAGACTCAACTATTATGAGCGAGCTATTTCCAAAGGTAACTTCAGATGAAGTTGATCACGAACAATCGATTGAAGATGCTAAACGTGATGCCGAAATAGCTGGCGATAAGCCACCGCATCACGATGACTAATTAATTCTTAAATTATTCTGACTTAGCAGCTGGCGGTGTAGTAACAGGTGTGACAGCTGGTACCGATGCAGTTGAACTTTTTGCCGAATCTGTCTTATAGAAACCTGAGCCCTTAAAAACCACCCCGACCGCTGAATAAACTTTTTTGATTTCACCTTTGCACTCTGGGCATTCGGTTAGAGAATCTTCGGTAAATGTTTGAAAGGCTTCGAATTCATGGCCACATGCGGTGCAGGCATATTGATACGTTGGCATTCGAATCCTTTCCGGCTCAAAGAGTCGTAAATTTCAGCCCAATGGCTGGGTCTAGTAGAGGGAAGTCTAAAGAAGTGAGACGATTGAGGCTAATCGAAGCGGGCCGGGAAGGCTAGAACATGAAGTTAAAGCAATTTGTTGGTGTTTTCGCGATGGTCATTTTGATGGCGATGCCGGTTGCTAGCGCCAATGAACTGGTCACGACCGACCCAGCAAGTGGTTCGACAGTCTTGGTATCACCTAGTGCCGTAACAATTATTACTTCGCTGCCACTTTTAGCCGATGGAAATAGTGTTGAAGTTACTGACCCTTCAGGCAATCGAGTCGATGATGGCACGCTAGCAATTGCAGATACCGAAGCTCTGGTCGGGCTAATTCCGCTCACTGTTGGTGGTTACTACACCGTTAGTTACACATTGCTCGCTGAAAATGATGTACCGCTAACCGGGAATTATCGTTTCAATTTTACTGCGCCAGATTCTGTTTCATCACAATCACCAACACCGATTGCAGTAGAAACCTCGGCTACAGAGCAGCCAAGTGCGGGCAGTAGCAAAGGCACAGATTTCTTAGTAATCATGTTGTTGGTTCTATCTTTTGGGGTTTTAGTCGGACTAGGAATGTACGCGCGGAAAATATTTAGCGAAAGATGAGTCAATCGCTGATTAGTAGCTTATTGACCGTCTTTAAATTTACTTCAATTACTTCCGGCTTTTTCCTGGTTGGCGCTCTTCTGGCAATAACTTTCTTGACTCTCGATGTAAACGGAAAAGTTGCCCAAACAAATTTTAAGTTAAGAAAAATTGCGGCAATCGCAAGTTTCATCTGGATTTTCTCTAACCTCACATTCATAGTTTTAACTTTGGCAAATATTCTAAATTCCAGCGTTTCTGAGGTTTTTAAGCCAAATATTTTGCGCTCTTTCTTCACACAAGTTCCACTTGGCCAATATC
>JBILOR010000053.1:0-7324 GCA_044374325.1 Candidatus Planktophila sp. | reverse complement strand
CTCGCCAACTTCGACTTTCTCTTGGCGGCCGCCAGCCTTCACGATTGCATACACAGTGGAGCTCCAGTTCTAAATTAGGCTGCGCACCCGATGGGCGCGAGCAGAGGATAAGGATACGGAAGGCCCGCACCCTGGGTCAAACTGAGGTTTTATTCGTTAGAACCGCTTCCCGGGGTGATAATCCCCGAACTAGCCGCCCGGCGACGCTTCTTTCGAGGTCCTGAGGCCTGGGCTGGGCTCTCAACTTGGCTTTGGGCTGGGGTTTCGGCAATTTCTGCCGTTTTAGTATCTGAATCAATATTCGAGTTGGTGTCTACTTCTTTCGCAACCGGAACTGGTGTGGCCTTAATTTTGATTGGTTCCATATGAATATGGATTCCGCGACCAGCACAACTATCGCAAGTTGTTGAAAACGCTTCGATCAGGCCTTGGCCAACGCGCTTACGCGTCATTTGCACTAGACCAAGTGAAGTAACTTCGGCGACTTGATGCTTGGTGCGATCGCGACCTAAACATTCAACTAAACGACGCAGAACTTGTTCGCGGTTGGATTCGAGCACCATATCGATGAAGTCGATAACGATGATGCCGCCTAAGTCGCGCAAACGAAGTTGGCGAGCAATCTCTTCAGCTGCTTCAAGGTTGTTCTTGGTAACAGTCTCTTCGAGAGAGCCACCCTTGCCAATAAATTTACCGGTGTTAACATCGATCACGATCATTGCTTCAGTGCGATCTATAACTAGTGAGCCACCTGAAGGTAAATAAACTTTACGATCAAATGCTTTCGCTAATTGTTCTTCAACGCGGAAGTCTGCAAACAGATCGCCGACGCCAGTATATTTTTCAATCTTCGAAACTAATTCAGGTGCGATGAAACCAAGGTAATTATTAATTTCATCCCATGCCCCACTACCCTGCACAGTTAACTTACGGAAATCTTCATTGAAGATATCGCGGATAACTCGAACAGCTAAATCTGGTTCGACATAAATAGCCGCAGGTGCGTGGAAGTTTGGATTGATTGACTTCTGATAGATATCTTCCCATTGCGCTTTTAAGCGGGCAACATCATTGGTTAAATCTTCTTCAGAAACTCCTTCGGCGGCTGTGCGAACAATGACGCCGGCGGTTTCTGGAATTAAATTCTTTAAGATCGCCTTTAATCGATTACGTTCTGGTTCAGGCAGACGCTTAGAAATACCGCTCATTCCGCCGCCAGGTACATAAACCACATAGCGACCAGGCAAGGAAACTTGGCTAGTTAAACGAGCGCCCTTTTGGCCAATTGGATCTTTAGTAACTTGAACTAGAACTGATTGTCCACTCTTAAGCACTGTCTCAATCTTGCGCGGCTCAGAATCAGAGATTCCGGCCGAATCCCAGTTGACTTCGCCCGCGTATAGAACTGCGTTACGTCCTTTTCCAATATCAACGAAAGCAGCTTCCATACCTGGCAATACGTTTTGCACGCGACCAAGATAGATATTGCCAACGTAGGAAAGATTGGTATTGCGATTTACATAATGCTCAACCATTACGTTATCTTCGATAACTGCGATCTGGGTGCGATCAGCAATCTGGCGAACTAACATCTCGCGGTCAACATTCTCGCGACGAGCTAATAAATCTGTATCGGTAATAATGGTGCCACGACGACGATACGGCTCGCGATAATCTGAACGGTATTCGCGATCGCCACGTGAACTTGGGCGATCATTTCGATCACGGCGATTACGCTTTGGATCGTTACGAGTTGGGCGCTCTTTGGTTTCGCGCACCTTTACAACTGTTACGACACCATCTTCTTCGACAACTTCACCTGGTACTACGCCATCTCCTGCTGCACGACGACGGCGACGACGACGGTGAGTACCGGTGCCATCATCTTCAGTTTCAGAATTCTCGGAATTTTCCTCAGTGCTGGAATTCTCATCGGTATTTGTAGTTCCTGGCTTACGACGACCGCGGCCACCACGACGGCGGCGGCGACCACGTGAACTATCTTCGCTATCTGAATCGCTCTCGCCTGCAGCGCTGCTCTCAGCCACTGATTCTTCGCCCTTGGCAGGAGCTGATTTCTTAGCGGGTGCTTTTTTCGCAGGAGCTTTTTCGGCAGCATTTTTCTCTGCAACGGGTGCTGCTTGGAAGATCGCAACTGGAATTGCGACAGCCTTTTTAGCTGGCTTGTTTTTCTTCTCTTCAGGGCTCGCAGCTTCAATTGTTGGAGCAACCGGAGTTACTTCTGAGGTTATTTCTGGGCTAACTTCGCCCTTAACCTTGGGAGTCTTTTTAGCCGCGCGCTTACGCGGGTTTTTTGGCGCAATTGCCATGTCTTCAAATCCTAAATGCACTCTTTGAGTGCGGGTCTGGCTTAAAAATCAATCTCAGTACGCGGTTGCGTAGTCGTAGAAAACCTTTAAGCAAATCTTTGGTAGTTCGCGCTAAACACTCTTTTTCGCGATACATGATCGCGGGTGCGCGCCGAACTGTTGCCTAAGTATGACAGATGCGGCCTGAAATCCAAATCAAGCGTGATTTAGCCGCGCTGGCGAGCGTGAACGTTCTGTAGCAGACCGAATCCAATTAAGGTCGCAAACATGCTCGATCCGCCATAAGACATAAAAGGCAGCGGCACACCAGTCATCGGCATCAGCCCAAGTGTCATTCCAATATTCTCAAAAGTCTGGAATGCAAACCATGCAACTACCCCGGTGCAGACCAACCGCCCATAGGGGTCGGTAGCTCTACGCGCGATACCAAATGCTCGCATCAATAAAGTTAAGTACAACAAAATAATCACACTGCAACCAAGGAATCCAAGTTGTTCACCAGCTACCGTAAAAATAAAGTCGGTCTGTTGTTCTGGTACGAAACGACCATTTGTTTGCGGACCATTAAATAGACCAGTACCAATTAATCCACCTGAACCGACAGTGATGCGAGCCTGTCTTAATTGGTATCCGCTGCCTTGCGTGTCTGCATTTGGATTTACGAAAGATTGCAAACGTTTAACTTGGTACTCGTTAACCACCCCAGATTGCACAGCGCCATACACTCCAACAACTGCAACTAAAATTAGCCCAACAACCCAGCGGCCAGATGCGCCAGAGGCCGCGATAATTGTTAGAACTGAGCAGCTAATAATAAAAACAGTTCCCATATCTGGCTGCAAGAGAATTAGCAGCACCGGAATCGCCGCCACAACTAAGGCCTGAACTACATTTTGATTGCTTGGAATATCACTGTCATGACCGCGTTCAGAAAGAATCATGGACATGCCCACGATGATTGAGATCTTGGCCAATTCGGCAGGCTGAATTTGGAATCCACCCGGAAGCGCGATCCAAGCTTGCGCACCATTTACTTCAGAGCCTAAACCTGGAATCAAAACAAAGCCGAGACCTAAAACGCCTAAAACCCAAAAAATGGGAGTGTAGGCACGCAGTAATCGATAATCGATCAGGGTTGTACCCCAAGCGAGTGCGCAACCGATAGCAATATTGATTACATGACGCTTTAAGTAGTACTCGGGGTCTAAACCATTTGCGGCATACCAATCTCGAGTAGCCGCGTAAACCAGCAGGGTTCCAATGAACAAAAGTGCCGCAACTGCGCCAGTCAGAATTGGATCAAAGCCCCGAAAAAATGAACGTTTCTTGTCGTAATTAAAGCGAGGGGTAACCAGGCTCATGACTTGGCTCCGTTCACTTTAACTTTGGTGGCTGGTGAAATCTTAGGCAAAGTTGTCGGCAAACCATTTGGGAAGAGCACATTTTCCGGAACAATTTTTTTATTTACCACCCCGAAGATTGCCTCATAAATTTTACGAACACCGACACCTGAGCTAGACGAACCAAAACCGCCTTGGCTAACCATCATGACAACAGCAAATTGAGGTTTCTTCGCTGGCGCATAAGAAGCAAACCAAGATGTGTCATCTTTTGCAGATCCATTTAGATTGCGACCAAAAACTTGGGCAGTTCCAGTTTTGCCACTTATCTCTACGGGGAACCCAGCAAACGAACCAGCAGCAGTTCCGCTAACGACAACTTCTCTAAGCGCATCTTGTAAAAATTTAATCGTCTTTGGGGTTGCCGCAATTGTTCCAGTTTTGACGGGTTCAATGGTTTTCAAAACGGTTCCGTCAGTCTTAACTATTGCTCGTCCAATTGTTGGTTGCCACAAAGTTCCACCGTTGGCGAGCGCTGCATACATCTGCGTTAACTTCAGCGGGGTAACCAAAGTGTCGCCTTGGCCAATCGAGAAGTTAACTGCGTCTCCGGCTCGCACTTTGTTGCCATCAAGGCAATTCTCTTTTGCTAGCAATAACAAGAATTGGGTCTGTTGTGACTTGGCGGCTTTCTCGCGATAGTTGCAGTAGAAATCTTTATTGGCGTCATACCAACTCTGCTTCCACGCTCTATCGGGTACGCGGCCTGCCGATTCGGAAGGCAGATCGATGCCGGTTTTCTGGTTTATCTGAAAACTATTTGCAGCCTTAAAGAAGTAATCTTTAGGGTTTTTGATCGGAGATAAGCCACCATCGCGCAGCCATTCATCAAATGAAACCTGATACCAAACTGTGTCGCATGAGATTGCTAGAAGATTCTTAAGTGAAGAGGTGCTCTGGGCTTTGCTTTCGAAGTTATTGAAAACACGAGTTCCAACTTTTACTGTTGCTGGGCAGGAATACGACTTATTCAAGTTATAGCCAGCATTCGCTGCGGCCATGATTGAAACGACTTTAAAAGTTGAAGCTGGCGCAAAACGACCTTGGAGTGGTCTGGAAAGCGCTGGCACGCCATTGGCTTCGCTAAAGAGCGCTTCTGCCTGTTTAACCGTTAAACCTTTCTCCCACATATTTGGGTCATAGGTTGGATAAGAAGCCATGGCAATAACGCGTCCGGTGTTCACATCCATAACAACTGCAGCACCAGAATCTGCTCGAAATCCGTTGGCTCTAGAACGAGCAACTGCATCAGCTAAAGCACTTTCGGCAGCTGCCTGCACCCGAACATCAAGGCTGGTTACTAAGTGATCGCCCGGAACCGAGTTGGTATTTTGACCTTCGCTAGTGATTGCTTCTTTGCGATCAACAATCACAGTTCGGATTCCAGGAATGCCACGCAGATAAGAATCGTATTGAATCTCTAGCCCACTCTTACCGATTGACTCACTGCGATAGTAAGTCTTGCCATTTACACCCGCTAGATCTGCATCAGTTAGCGGTCCCACGTAACCCAAAAGGTGAGCTGCATTTACACCAACAGTGCCTGGGTAATTTCGAATTGCAATCGGTGTCGCATCTACCCCAGGAAACTCATCAGGTCGCTCAACAACTTGCAGGGCAACATTGGCATTTGCCTCTTTTGTAATTGGTATCGGTTGATAACGTGTGCCGGTCCAACAGCCAGAGCGACTGCCAACTTTTAGCTCTCCGCACAGACGCGTTTTTTGGTAAACATCTCGATACTTCAGTTTCAATAGCTTGGATAACTTCTTGAGCACTGCAACGCCTTTATCTGGCTGCTTATCAAGAGCTAGGCGGTCGATAGTTACCGCTAAACCAGTGCGATTAAGGGCTAAGGGCACACCGGAGGAATCTACGATTAAGCCGCGGGTTGCCGGGAAAATGGTGTCGCGACTTTGAATACTAAGAGCCGCCTCACGATATTTGGGCCCAGCGGCAACTTGCAAATAGAAGAGTCGACCAAAGAGCGCCATTAACAAAGAGACAATCATGATTTGAATTACGATCATGCTTAATCGAGTGCGTTGATTCATATCCGCATCCGACTATCAAAAGCTAAATCATGTAACCAAGCAACTGCTGGCAATAAGAGTGGCGTTACGACCAAAGTCCAGACTGCGCTTCCGATCACCGTAGTAAGGATTTGTGCAAAACTTGTTGCGGTAATTCCAAGCAAGAACCCCGTAGCTAAATATGAAACTAAAACTATTGCCTGCGCCATTGTCACCATAAAAATCAGGCTTAAGGGGTTGCCGCGCATATTCTCATCGCCATAGGAGAAAAATGAAATTGCGTAACACATCAAAACCAGAATAAGAGTCCAGTGCCCAAGCGGGCCACCTGTACTTGGTGATAGGTCAAGCAAAATACCTGCACCGAATCCAGCAGCCGCTGCAACTTCAGGTGTACTAAAAGCTGCCCAAATTAGCGTCAGAATTAAAAAAATTGAGAATCCCCCGGCCGGAAAACTAAGTTGATTAACTACGGCTTCTTGGCCAATGAAGAAAAAGGTAAAGATTGTTCCAGTAATACCAAATCGCCTTAACAACATTTTTTACTAGTTACCTGACGGCGTAGCAGAAGGTGATGGTGTAACAAATATGGTCACGGTCGGAATTGGA
Organism: Candidatus Planktophila sp.; assembly: GCA_044374325.1. Classification (GTDB taxonomy): domain Bacteria; phylum Actinomycetota; class Actinomycetes; order Nanopelagicales; family Nanopelagicaceae; genus Planktophila. Next base: position 952 of record JBILOR010000053.1, on the reverse strand, counting down.
GTTGGGGCTGGCTTAACTGGAATTAGCGAGTCGCGCGGATCAGCTTTAGGAGCTTTAACCACAACTGAAACCACGCCCATGCTTCCAAAGTTGGCAAAATACTTAACTGTTGCACTTTGAGTTACGGCACCTGCAGCATTTGAAACTGAGGTGACTCGGCCTACTGGTACGCCAGGCACGAATGGTTGAGCATTGATGCTGCCGCGAGCAAGCAGAATGTCGCCAACTTTGATCGTGGTTTGATTGTCCAAAAGCTGCAAATTCGCAGTACTTGAGCCTGAACCAGCCAGAATTCCGATCTGCTGTGAGCCTGCGATACGCACGCCCACTTTAAATGCTGGGTCAGTCGCTAACATCACGATTGCCGAATCCGCAAAGACTTCTTTAACCACACCGACTAAACCATTTCCCGAGATAACGGTCATATTCTTTTTTATGCCGTTGCCACTGCCGACATCAATGGTGATTGTTCGCGTGAATGCCAAGCTCGAACCTTGCGAAATAACTTTGGCGCTTACTATTTTAAAGCGCGCAGTGCCAGCTAGATCCAGAATAGATTTTAGTTGTTCGATTTCGCCATCTTGGTTCTTGCGAGATATCAACTGCTCGCGCAATTTCTGATTCTGTTTGCGCAAGTCTTCAATTTGATTACGGGTGCGCCCAAGATTGGTGATGTCATTTACAAAATTCTTTACTGGAGTCAAAACAACATTGCCAGCGCGCTGAAATGGTGAGAGAACTGTTTGAGTTCCGCTTCGCAGCCCATCTAGAACATTAACGCCGCGCAAATCTAAAGTAATTAGAAATAGCGAAGAAACAATCAGGATTACTAAGAGCAGACGACCGCGGTTCTCGCCGCCGTTACGCATTTAGAAATTCCTATCGACGTGGCTCGGAGATCAAGACCTTTTCTAGGGCCTCAAACTCTTCGATGCACTTTCCGGAACCTTCA
>JBILOR010000052.1:0-7410 GCA_044374325.1 Candidatus Planktophila sp. | reverse complement strand
TGATTTTAAAGCTGCTACATCGCGCCGAAAAATATGGCGTTTCCTTAGATCTGCCAACAACGCAGGTTAACGATGCCGAAATGGCGGTTGAACAAATTCTCGCGATTGCGGCATGGGCCAGCGCCAATGAAATTGATCTCGATGCATTGCTACGCCAGCGGGCACGCGCGCTAATGACGCAGATCCAAAGCAATGAAGCGCGGTAGACTGCTCACCTGAGTTCAGCGCTGATCTCTTATTTAACGTAATCGCACTTACTTTGCTTTTGAAGTATCTAGTAATAGGAGGCCATCATGGCAATTATCGAAGCGCTCGGCGCCCGTGAAATTTTAGATTCTCGCGGAAACCCAACTGTTGAAGTTGAAATTCAATTAGAAGATGGCACTCAAGCACGTGCTGCTGTTCCAAGTGGTGCATCAACTGGTGCCTTCGAAGCTTCTGAACTTCGCGACGGTGGCACTCGCTACCTTGGCAAGGGTGTTGAAAAAGCAGTTGCATTTGTAAATGATGAAATTGGGCCAAACATTATTGGTTTCGATGCCCAAGACCAACGCATTATTGATAGCGCCATGATTTCACTTGATGGCACTGCAAATAAATCACGTTTAGGTGCGAATGCAATTCTTGGCGTATCACTAGCTGTTGCTAAAGCATCTGCTGAAAGCGCAGACCTTTCACTCTTCCGTTACCTCGGTGGCCCAAATGCTCACCTATTACCAGTACCAATGATGAACATTCTCAATGGTGGCGCACATGCTGATACCAACGTTGATATTCAAGAATTCATGGTTGCGCCAATCGGTGCACCAACTTTCCGCGAATCACTTCGCTGGGGCGCTGAGATTTATCACGCACTCAAGTCAGTGCTTAAGCAACGCGGTTTAGCAACCAGCGTTGGCGATGAAGGTGGCTTTGCGCCAAACCTTGAAAGCAACCGTGCCGCCCTTGATCTGATTCTTGAAGCAATTACGAAGGCGGGATTTAAGCCAGGTACAGACATCGCACTTGCGATGGATGTTGCGGCAACTGAATTCCACGAGAACGGTCAATATAAGTTCGAAGGTTCACTTCGCTCATCCGGTGAAATGATCGCTTATTACACCGATCTAGTTAACTCATACCCAATCGTTTCCATCGAAGATCCACTAAACGAAGAAGATTGGGCTGGCTGGGCCGAAATGACCAGCGTGCTTGGTTCACGAATCCAGATAGTTGGAGATGACCTATTTGTTACTAACCCTGAGCGTCTAGCAAAGGGCATTGCAACCAACACCGCGAATGCGCTTTTAGTTAAGGTAAACCAAATCGGAACGCTAACTGAAACTCTTGATGCAGTCTCAATGGCGCAACATGCAAATTACCGCAGCATGTTGTCACACCGTTCAGGTGAAACTGAAGACACCACGATTGCTGATTTAGCTGTTGCAACTAACTGCGGACAGATCAAGACTGGTGCACCAGCTCGTACTGAGCGCGTAGCTAAGTACAACCAGTTACTTCGTATCGAAGAAGAACTCGCAAGTGGTGCCAAGTACGCAGGCCGTGGTGCATTCCCACGCTTTAAGGCTTAAGCGAGCTTAACTCATGGCCCGTCGTCGTTTAAACTTTAATCGTCGACGCAATACCAATAGTCGCGCACTGGTGTTGGGCTTTTTCCTATTCTTTTTAGCCCTCACCATTGCGCCACCAGTGCAACATTATTTTTCACAGCGCGCTGAAATTAGTGCCGTGAAGGCACAGATCAAAGCTAGCGATGCTGCCGTTGCTGAAGCTCGCAAAGAACTCGAGCTATGGCGTGATCCCGAATATGTTAAGTCACAAGCTCGTGCTCGCTTGCACTTTGTTTTGCCTGGTGAGCGTCAATACATAGTTACTGATGCAACCACTGAAGCTGAAGAAAATAAGACCGATGTCGCCAATAACATTCCAGTTGGCTTGCCTTGGTACAACCGCTTAATAGCTTCAATTACTGAAACTGGCGCTAAGTAATGTCTGAACGCGAAGTATCGCAAGACGATTTAGATTGCATTGAAGCCCAACTGGGCCGCACTCCACGCGATGTTCATGCCATTGGTTTTCGCTGCCCATGCGGAAAACCTGCTGTAGTTGAAACCCCACCCCGCCTTGGCGATGGCACCCCTTTTCCAACTTACTTTTATGCCACTTGCCCACGATTAACTGGTGCAATCTCTACCCTTGAATCAACTGGCTTAATGGGCGAGATGAATGAGCGCTTAGCAACTGATGCCGAATTAGCTGGCGCATATGCAGCAGCACATGAAGATTACTTAGCTGCGCGAGCAGTTCTAAAAATGGATGTGCCAGAAGTCGAGGGCATCAGCGCTGGCGGAATGCCAGAACGCGTTAAGTGCCTTCACTCATTAGTTGCTCACTCACTTTGCGCCGGGCCAGATGTGAATCCGTTAGGCGATGAAGCTTTGGCAAAATTGCCACAGTGGTGGAAAGATCAGCCTTGTAGCATCACGGAAAATGTAAAGGCGAACTAATGCGCGTAGGTGTAGTTGATTGCGGAACTAATTCAATTCGGTTGTTAATCGCCGACATCGAAGGAAATAATTTCCGCGAGATAACTCGTCAGATGCAGGTCGTTCGACTTGGTCAAGGTGTTGATGAAACTAATCAATTCCACCCAGATGCTATATCGCGCACATTTGCCGCTGTTGATCTTTACGCAGCAGAGATTGCTCGCCGCGGAGTTGAAAAAATACGTTTTTGTGCAACTAGTGCAACTCGCGATGCACTCAACCGCGAAGTTTTTGTTGATGGCGTTAAAGAACGCTTAGGGATCGAACCCGAAGTAATTTCAGGTGATGAAGAAGCTCGCCTATCTTTTGCTGGCGCAACCCGCGAATTTAATCGAGCAGATGGCCCATTCTTGGTAGTCGATATCGGTGGCGGCTCTACTGAATTCGTGCTCGGCACAGACTCGGTAGATAACGCAATCAGCGTAAATATTGGCTGTGTTCGCATGACTGAACGCCATTTCCGTAATGACCCGCCAACGGCTGATGAGATAGCTATTGCGCGCCGAGATATTCAAAACGCAATAGATATTGCCTATGCCAGCGTTGATATTAAGAGCGCTAAGACTTTAGTTTGCGTAGCTGGTACCGCAACAACTGTTGCCGCCGCTGCGCTTGATTTGCCGGAATATGATCGCCACGCAATTCATCTCTCTCGTATTTCCGCCGACCAAGTTCATGCTGTTAGCAATAAGTTCTTAGCTATGACTCGCGATGAACGCGCTGCTCTTGGATATATGCACCCAGGCCGCGTTGATGTAATTACAGCTGGCTCATTAGTGCTTTCTGAAATTGTGAAAGCAACTGGCGCGAAAGAATTTGTAGCATCTGAAAACGATATTCTCGATGGAATGGCATGGTCGCTTGCCAAGTAAGAAGACTGTGCAGAGTATAAAAACTTTGCCACTGCTGGATAAGAAAATAATTGCTTGTCGCGAATGTCCACGACTGGTTGATTGGCGCGAAGAAGTTGCCATCACTAAACGCAAGGCATACCAAGATGAAAAATATTGGGGCAAAGCTGTTCCAGGTTTTGGTGCAACCAAACCAAAGTTGATGATCGTTGGTTTAGCACCAGGTGCACATGGCGCCAACCGCACTGGTCGAATCTTCACTGGTGATCCATCTGGTGATTGGCTTTATGGTTCTCTGCATCGTTTAGGAATTGCGAAAATTGCCACGAGTACTTCGCGCGATGATGGCCAAGAACTTCGTGATACTCGCATTTCAATGGCAGTTAGATGTGCACCTCCTGATAACAAACCAACTACCGAAGAACGTGATCAATGTTCGCCATGGTTTCTGCGTGAGTTAGAACTTTCATTGCCAACAACACGAGCATTTGTAGCCCTCGGAAACTTCGCCTGGATCGCACTATTTTCAGCTCTAGCCGAACTAGGTCACCCAGTTAAAAAAGCCAAGTTTGGCCATGGGGCTGAGGTTAAATATGAGCACAATGGCGTGAAGTACCTAATAATGGCTAGTTTCCACCCTAGTCAGCAGAACACCTTTACCGGAAAGCTGACCAAACCAATGTTGGATTCAGTCCTCAAAAAAGCAGGTAGATTTGCCCACGTAATTCGTTAGTTTGCGCTGACGAAGAAGATTTATCGCATGGCCCCGATAGCCCAATGGCAGAGGCAGAGGACTTAAAATCCTCCCAGTGTGGGTTCGACCCCCACTCGGGGCACAGGTCAAACTGGGCTCAGGATCCGTTTAAGCAGATACCCACTGTTACGATTTTGACATGAAAAAATCATTAACTTTACTTCTAATGATTCTCGCATTAGTCGGTAATGCCATTGTGCCGGCACATGCTGAAATCAAAACCTTTGCTTGCGGAAGTGGCACATACAAAGTTGAGATGCCAGCGGGCATTCTAAAGAGTAGCAGTGGCTGTACTGGTGAATTCTTTATTGATTCGAGTGTTAAAGAGATTGCAGACAGTGCTTTTTATGATGGGTATGGGTATGGGGAAGGCACAAAGATAACATCCGTAGTTATTCCTAACTCTGTTACCTCTATAGGAAGTAACGCGTTTCAAGCAACAGGTATTACCAAACTTGTTATTCCTAACTCTGTGACGACTATTGAAAGTCGAGCATTTCAAAATACAGTGAGTCTAAAGTCAGCTATTTTATCGAATTCGTTAACAAATATGGGCGTTAAGATTTTTGAATACAGCGGACTCACTAACGTACTAATCCCTGAAGGGATAAAATTGATACCGGAAAGCATGTTTTCTCGCACGCAACTTACTTCAGTCGTTATCCCTGACAGCGTGACACTAATTGACAAAGACGCTTTTTGGCTTAGTAAACTTGAGTCCGTAAAGTTTGGAAAATCTTTGACCAAAATTGGCTGGCAGGCTTTTAATGGTAACAATCTAGTTAAGGTTGACATACCCGATTCGGTAGCAGAAATTTGGTTTCAAGCTTTTCATGGCAACAAGAACCTTGAATCAATTATTTATTGTGGGCCAGATATTAAAAACTTAGTGACTTCTCCTACATGTCCAGCGGATAGAAAGGCTGTAGTCGACGCCGCTAACGCTAAGGCAGCCGCAGCTAAGGCAGCCGCAGATAAGGCAGCCGCAGATAAGGCAGCCGCAGATAAGGCAGCCGCAGATAAGGCAGCCGCGGATCAGGCAGCTGCGTATGAAGCTGATTTAAGGGAGGCCGCTTACCAAGCCGAGCAAGAAGCTAAAAAGATAACTATTACCTGTAAAAAAGGTTCTGTGACTAAAAAAATTTATGGGCTGTCACCGAAGTGCCCCAAGGGATATGTAAAGTTTGTCCCAGTCCCTACTTGTACAAAGAGCGAGATATCTACTTTTAGTGACGTAGATTCGGAAATGGCCGGTCTTATGTTTGGATTTCATGGCCCAGAGGATCTATTTACATATATCGATAAGGCACAAAGGGCTACCAAGAATAAGACCTTGCTGGCCTTGTATCTGAAACTAGAGTCAGCAGTAGAAGCAGGCGGAAAAGGTAGTAGTGGTAAATCAAAGGAAGCTTGGAAAGCTTTGCAGTCAAAAATAGAAAACAATCGCTGTTAGCCTGCAACTTTCATTTTGCTGCTTATTTCTCTTCCTTTATCGATAAAAAGGCGCAACGACACACGATTACGCTTAAAACTTGCTGAGATTCCTCGCTTAAAAGTCTTTCCGGCTTGCCTGAAATATCTGGTGCCGTAACATTGTTCTTACTAGGGCTGGGGATTCCAGCTCTTTTCGCACTAGAGAGTGAGTACAAAAGTATGCGTAGTTCAAACCCTGTTCTTGGACGGGCGTTTAATAATCGTGGTTATGCCTCAATGGGTAATACATCCACGGCTACCACACCAGAGAGTTTAGAAAACCTCTATAACGCACCCGCTGCATCTCCACTTCAAACAGGTCGCATGACTATTGAAGATGTTGTTGCGCGCACCTCAATTCTTTTCGGCATCTTGGTTGTTGTCGGCGCTGTCTCATGGACAGCAAACCTAGGCGGCGGCGCACTAATGCTCGGCTTCCTTGGTGGCTTTGCTCTGGCGATGGTTAATACCTTCAGCCAGAAGATTCGCCCAGGTTTGATCATGACTTATGCAGCTTTCCAAGGTTTAGCTCTTGGCACACTAAGTCGTGTTTTCAATGAAGTTTATCCAGGCATCGTTAGCCAAGCAGTTATCGGAACGCTCTGCGCATTCGCTGGAATGCTTTTTGCATATAGCAACGGCAAAATTCGCGTAACTCCAAAGTTCACTCGCGTAATTTTGGGTGCTGCAATTGGTTACTTAGCTCTTGGCTTAGTCAGCATGATCATGTCATTTACTGGAAACTCAGGCGGTCTTTATGGCGTAACTGGTTTCGGTCCGCTACTAGCAGTTGCTGGTGTTGGTCTTGCAAGCTTCTTCTTAGTTTTGGATTTTGATCAAATTCAAAAGGGAATTGCAGCTGGCGCACCACAAGAAGAATCGTGGCGGGCAGGTTTTGGCCTAATGGTTACGATCGTTTGGCTTTACCTAGAAATTCTTCGCTTGATCTCAATCTTGCGCGGCGATGACTAGTTAATTATCGTTAAGTGAAATGGTCGGCTCATGTGAGCCGGCCATTTTTCTTGTCTCTGGCAATTTCGCACCGAGAATTAGAACCAGTGAGAAGATCACTGCGGTTGCAGCAAATGCCACGCGGAATGAATAAAGGTCAGAAATTGCGCCCACCACAATTGGGCCAATGATCATGCCGGCGTCACCAGACATCTGGAAGATACCGATTACCCGGCCGCCCTTACCTTTAATTACATCGCCAACAACAGCTCCTGGCGCAGTTGAAAGATAAGCACCACCAACTCCAAGAATCGCCATCGATATCAAGAACATCCAGATATTAAATGAAAAAGTTAAGCCAAGGATTCCGGCCATAAAGATTGAGCCACCCAGCAGGATTACATATCTGCGACCTTTTAAGTCAGATGCTTTGCCAGATCTAAATAGGAAGAGCCCTTGAACAAGTGCGCCTATTGCAAAACCAATACCAACTACGGCTGCAGTTGAATCTAAACTTTCAGTTACAAACAGTGGCAAAATTGAAGAGCGCATTCCAAAAAATGACCAACCGATGATGAAAGAAAGCGCTAACGCAATTCGGTAGGCGGGAATCTGAAAAGCTTCCTTAAAAGTTACCGGCTCTTCAACTTTGATTTTCGTTTTATCTCGCGCAGCTTCAGCTCTACCTAAATAGATGTATCCGATTACGCCGGCGATAGCTAACATGAATGCGTATGCAAAAAATGGTGCGCGTAACGAAATTGTCGCTAGTGCACCACCAATAGCAGGCCCAGAAATTCCGCCGATTAGAAATGAACCTTGGAACGCCGATAGT
>JBILOR010000003.1:0-25933 GCA_044374325.1 Candidatus Planktophila sp. | reverse complement strand
TTGAAAGAACGTCTCGAAGGCGGCGCTTTCGAATCAGACCTAGGACTTTAATTTGCTGCCGCCACAACGCATTGCTGTTACTGGTGCCTCCGGGTTAATTGGTACTGCTTTAGTTGGCTATCTAAAGTCACAAGGTCACACTGTTCAACGTTTAGTTCGTAGAGCTGCTGTATCTAGCGAAGAAATCACTTGGGATCCAATAGCCGGCACAGTAGACATGGAAGCGCTTGCAGGTGTTGATGCGGTCATTCACTTAGCCGGCGCTGGTGTTAGTGACAAGCGTTGGACCAAGAAATATAAGAGTGAGATTCTTAATTCGCGTTTGCTCGGAACCACAACAATTGCAAAAGCCGTAGCAATCGTTAAGCCGCAGGTTTTTATTTCGGCGAGTGCTATCGGCTGGTATGGCGAGAGCGGCAATCGTGCAGTTGTTGAAAGTGACCGTGTTGGCGATGATTTCTTAGCCGCAGTTTGTCGCGAGTGGGAATCAGCCGCTGATCTAGCTGGTGATGTGCGTACTGTAAAACTACGTACTGGTTTAGTCCTTGACCCTACCGGTGGAGCACTAGGCAAGATGTTGCCACTGTTTCGCTTTGGGCTAGGTGGAAAACTTAGCAATGGTAAGCAATGGTGGTCTTGGATTACCTTGCATGATCAGATCCGCGCAATCGCGTTTCTGTTGGAAAATAAAGTCTCTGGCCCAGTAAATCTGACATCGCCAAATCCAGTTACAAATTCAGAGTTCACTGCCGGCTTAGCCCGCGCTCTGCATCGGCCGGCCTTGTTTCCAGTTCCTGGCATTGCGCTAAAAATCGTGCTTGGCGGTTTCTCCGCTGAAGTTTTAGGATCAAAGAAAGTTATGCCACAAGCATTAACTGAGGCAGGTTTTACTTTTGATTACCCGCATATTTCATCGGCGCTTGAAAAGTTGGTTGATTAATTAGCTAACACAGCCATTGCAGCTAAACGTCCTGATTTAAGGGCTCCATTTTGCGACGGACTCACTTGCCCATCACCGGCCAGATAAATTCCTTCGCGAACGAAACTCTGAATCGGTTGGGTAATTGCGTTTGCACCTATCGGCAGTGCTGCCGGGATTTCATACTTAGCAATCAACTCCCAGTCACGGTTATCGCAGTTATAGATCGTAGCTAGATGTCGACGCACTTCGGACTCGGTAATTCCGATATCGGTTGTCGTTGATATCAAGTTCTTGCCTACAGGTGCATACTCTGAAATGAAATTCGAGATCACGAGCGTATTAATTACGGACCCCCGGTTTTCTCCGTCAACAATTAACTGCCCATGTGCAACTGGTGCCGATGGCGCGCTGTGATACCAAGTGGTGCAACCAGCCAGTTTAGGTACTGATCCCAGTTCTAAAAGTTGAGCTGCGGTGGTGCTATCTGTTGCCACAATAATTTTGCTGGCCTCAATCTCACCTGCCGAAGTGATTAGTGACCCGTTCTTTATTGCATTAACGGTAACTCCAAGTCGTAAATCTGTTACTTGTTTTGCCATAGCTGCTGATAGCACACCTACCCCGCGACTAGGTAAGCCAGGTTTACCGCTGATGAAAGTCTTGATGATTTCTAACCCAGCTGGTGCTGAGATGTTAGTTAGTTCAGTGAGAAAAACACCGCGTAGGAATGGCTGTAGCACTCGCTCAAAAGTTTTTCCTAGTCCGCAATTAATCAAATACTCAGCGATGGAGACCTGAGCACTAGGCTTTCGGGCCATAGCTTTAACCAAAGATAACTTTTCCAAGATTGAGCCAGTTGTTGAATCAAGCGCCGAAAACGGATAACGGCGCGGATCCCCTAATCGATGTAACTTGTCAGCAATAGCAATATTTATCGCTCGGTCAGCAAATCGAAAATCTAACTCACTTAAAATATCTAGCGCGATCAACTCTGGGTATTTAGCGTTAATCAATTGAAAGCCACGGTCGCAAGTAAAACCATCGATCAAATCTGACTGCACTCGCCCACCAGCACGTTCGCCCGCCTCAAGGACAACGACCTCGCGACCAGCTCTTTGAATCTGAAAAGCAGCGTTCATTCCGGCTAAACCAGCGCCAATTACAACAATTGGCTTACTCACGGAAATTTAGCTCCCGAGCTCTATCAATAATCGTTGCTATTGCAATTATCTCGGCCTTGCTAACTGGCCATTCATTCTCGCCAGAAATCGCACCTGCGACTAATTTGTAGAATTGCGCATAGTTTCCATCTTCAACTTTCGGCTCACTGACTTCCTCGCCGCGAATTATTCGAGCTTCAGACTTCGTTGAAACCTCCCACTTTCCGCCATGCGGCACTTTGCCAGCCCGCAGTAGCGCTTCTTGAGGATCTAGTTCGCCGATCACGAGTGCGCCACAGCTACCTAACATTCGAATCCGTGGCCCCGGTGCACCTGCTATTGCGCTGGCTGACAAATATGAGTCAACACCGCTGTCATGCTTTAAAACTAAGACCACATCGTCATCTGAGGCGCCACGAATACTGCGCACACTTGCTGACACTAATTCCGCTGGACCAAACCAATCGAGAGCAGTTGAAACTAAGTGCGACTGCAGATCAAGGAGCAGTCCCCCACCTTCTTCAGCGCTACTTTGCTCGCGCCAAGATTGCGCAGCGAGATTAGGGCGATAACGTTCAAAGCGAGAATCAATCCGAAAGACCTGACCGATTTCATTATCTTGAATTACTCGCTTAATTGTCAGTGAATCCGAATCGAACAATCGATTATAAAAAACAGTTACTGGAACGCCTGTTTCGTCAGATACTTTTAGAATCTCCAGTGTTTCGGTTAAATTTCGACCCATCGGCTTGTCTACAACGGTTGGCACCCCAGCATGTAGAGCAGCAATTGCTTGCTCAACATGAACCGAATTTACCGAGGCAATAATCACCAGGTCTAAGTCATAGCCCAGTAGTTCACTCATATTGGCGACCACGGCGGCTCTAGGAAAATCCGAGTGAACGTGTGCGATGCGTTCTTGATTATTAGTTAAGACAGCAACTAGTTCAAAGCCGCAACCTTTAAGCAACGGCGCATGGAAGAAACGACCTGCTAAGCCAAAACCAGCTAGACCGACTCGTAGCGTCATAAAACTCCGAGCTATTTACTAGTCAGCTGATTTAGATAACTTAGATGGCCACCATACCTTAGGGCCGATTTCATGCACCAGCGCTGGCACCAAAATAGAGCGAACGATAATCGTGTCTAGCAATACGCCGAAGGCAACTGCAAAACCAAGTTGGGCAAGAAATACCAGTGGCAAAATACCGAGAACTCCGAAAGTTGCCGCCAACACAATTCCGGCCGAGGTAATTACTGAGCCGGTAACAGTCAAGCCCTTGATTACGCCTTTTCGAGTTCCCAGCTTGCCCGACTCCTCACGAACGCGAGTCATTAAGAAGATGTTGTAATCAATGCCAAGGGCTACTAAGAATATGAAGGCGAAGAGTGGGAATGACGCATCTCCCCCTGCAAAACCAAAGACATGATTAAAGACAAGCGCACAAACGCCAAGGGTGGCGAAGTACGACAGAACAACCGTTCCGAGTAAGAGAACGGCACTAACAATACTTCGAAGTAGTAGACCCAAAATCAGAGTGATTAAGAGTAGAACTACGGGAATAACAGTTCGATTGTCATGACGAGCAGCCACATCGGTGTCGAAGAAGACCGCTGTCGTACCACCAACCAAAATCGACTCATCAACACTCTTCACGGCTTCACGAATTGATGGAATTAGATCTCGAGCCTCACGCGAATCTGGCGCTGCCGCTAATGTGACATTGAGAATCGAAAGGCCGTCTTTGACAATGACGCCACCAGCATTTGCTTCTGGTGCAACAGTTGCAACACCGTCAACCCCTCGAAGTTTTTCGGACACGGCTGGAATTAATTCATTCTTTAAAACAACCTTAGTTGGATCACCTTCACCACCAGGGAAATGATTCAGCAACAGCTTTTGACCAACAACTGACTCAGGGTTTCCAACAAAGCTTTCAGTTGTTGAAAGCCCATCGGTCTTTAACGTGGTTGAGAATCCCGCTAAAACAACGAGCAATAAACCAGTAATCACCCATGATCTGCGAGGTCTGCGTTCGACTAAATTTCCGACCTTGGCCCAAGTGCCAGTTAGTTGCGCATCTGCATCATCGAATCTAGGAATCCGCGGCCAGAAAATCCAACGACCAAATAGGACCAAGAAAGCAGGAAGCAAGGTCACCATAGTAATTACCGCGATTACAACACCAATCGCTCCGATTGGACCTAGCCCACGGTTACCAGATAAATCACTAAGCAATAGAACTAATAGGCCTAAAGCGACAGTCGCACCTGAAGCCACAATCGGCTCGAAAGTACCTTTATAGGCAGCTCGCATAGCTGCAACTGGAGTTGAATGATGATGTAGCTCTTCGCGATATCTCGAAATTAGCAGAAGTGCATAGTCGGTTCCGGCGCCTAAAACCAAAACCGAGAGAATGCCCTGTGATTGGCCATTAACATCGATTACATTGTTTTTGGCTAACAAATAAATGATTCCGCCAGCGGTGGAGAGAGCGAAAACCGCAGAAAGCAAAGGCAGGAACCACAAAATTGGTGAGCGGTAAACAATAATCAAAATGAATGCAACAACACCTAGCGTCGTCAATAGCAGAGTTGAATCGATATCTCCGAATGCATCGAATAGGTCAGCGAAAATTCCACCAGCTCCAGTAACGTATGAATCAAAGCCGAGATCCTTGGCGAAAGGTTCAAAGTCTTCGCGCAAAGCTTTAACTATTGCGGGAAGAACTGGTTCTTCATCCGGAAGCAAAGCACCAATAGCTGAGCCATCAAGGAGAATTGAAGCCAGAACAGCTGTGCCATCCGGAGCTGGGAAAGCCGTAATTTTGCTACCTGCAACTAAATATTTGGAAAGTGGAATATCGCTCTCGCCTAATTTTAGATCTGGCACAGTTTCGAGGTGAGCGTTAATTTGCTGCAGGACTTCTGGCCCAACGCTTCCTTCGAGCAAAACTAAAGTTGGGAAAGCAGTAGATTCGCCAGCGGCAAAACTTTCCAGCACCTTAACTGCCTTAGTTGACTCAGCACTATCTGGCAGAAACGCAGAATTGTCATTTTCTTGAACTGTTGTTAATTTGCCAAAGAGCGGGCCGAAGAAACCGGTAACACCAAACCAAGCGATGACAACCAAGATCGCGATGGCGATCGGCTTGCGCTTAGAACGCATGGTGCTAGTACCCACAGGTGAAACTGACATTTAGCTGGCCCCTTTTGCGCCAGATCTATCTATCTGTCGCCTCGATTGGTAATGAGCGTGATTCTACCTTTAGGCTATTGGCTATGACCATTCAAGCCGCTCTAACTACTGGCCAAATTGCCGTGGCTCGAAGCGGATTAGTCGATTATGAGAGTGCGCTGAAAATTCAACGCAATTTTCATGCCGAAATTGTGGCTGATGAGCGACCAAATACTTTGATCTTGCTCGAGCATCCATCGGTTTATACCGCCGGTCGCCGAACTGAAATCTCAGATCGTCCCACTGATTCAACGCCAGTGATTGAGGTCGACCGCGGTGGAAAAATCACTTGGCATGGACCTGGCCAACTCGTAGGTTATCCAATCGTGAGATTGGCTAATCGCTTGGATGTAGTCGGTTTTGTGCGCCAATTAGAAACCGCCTTGATAAATACCTGCGAGCAGTTTGGTTTAGCCGCCCAGCGTTATCCGGATCGCTCTGGTGTTTGGCTACGCGATGAAAAAGGCGACCGCAAAATTGCAGCCATTGGCATCAGAGTCGCCAAGGGTGTAACGATGCATGGCTTTGCACTTAACGTTAATCCTGATTTAGCTGGGTTTAATCAGATCGTGCCATGCGGAATCGCGGATGCCGATGTTACGTCAATGGCCAGAGAGTTAAACCGCGAGATTACAATTGCTGAAGTATCGCCGATTCTAGAACGCGAACTATTTGAAGTACTGACAAAGGTGAGCGCATGACAATTGCACCCGATGGCCGCAAGATGCTTCGAATTGAGGCGCGCAATGCTGAAACTCCGATTGAACGCAAACCAGAATGGATAAAAACGCGCGCCAATATGGGGCCTGAGTACACCCAGTTGCGTTCGCTCGTAAAAAGCGAAGGCCTACACACCGTTTGCCAGGAAGCAGCTTGTCCGAATATTTTTGAGTGTTGGGAAGATCGCGAGGCCACATTCTTAATTGGCGGTGATCGCTGTACCCGCCGTTGCGATTTCTGCAATATTGATACTGGCAAGCCTTTGCCTATTGATCGCAACGAGCCGACTAAAGTCGCTGAATCAATCAAGAAAATGCAATTGAATTACGCAACTATCACGGGTGTTACTCGCGATGATCTTCCCGATGAAGGTGCTTGGCTTTATGCCGAAACCATCCGCAAAGTACATGAGTTAAATCCAGGCACTGGTGTTGAAATGTTAGCGCCAGATTTTAACGCGAATCCTGAATTGCTTAATCAGATCTTTGAAACTCGACCTGAAGTTTTCGCGCATAACCTCGAGACTGTGCCACGAATCTTTAAAGAGATTCGCCCAGCTTTTACTTATGACAAGTCGCTCTCAGTTATAACAATGGCGCGTGATTACGGGCTGATTACTAAATCGAATCTGATTCTAGGCTTGGGCGAAACTCGCGAAGAAGTCTCGCAGGCACTCGTTGATCTGCACGCAGCAGGCTGTGACCTAATAACAATTACTCAATACTTGCGCCCTACAAACAAACATCATCCAGTTATTCGTTGGGTAAAACCCGAAGAATTTGTGGAGTTAGCAGCTGAAGCAAAAGAAATTGGTTTCTCAGGTGTAATGAGTGGACCACTTGTCCGCTCAAGTTACCGTGCCGGTCGTCTATATAAGCAAGCGCAAGAAGCCAAAGCCGCTCTCAACGTAGCCGCACAGCATGGCTGATCGCGTCTATCCCCCAGTAATTGCAGTCTTAAAAACTGCCTGGAAATATCTTGGTTTGAAATTTACTTTTACCGGTGATGTAAACATCCCTCGCAATGGCGGAGCAATTTTGGCGATCAATCACATTGGCTATCTTGATTTCGCCTTAGCGGGCACTGCGGCACTTCCAGTTAATCGTTATGTGCGCTTCATGGCCAAGAAAGAAATTTTCGATAATAAATTAGCTGGTCCGCTAATGCGCGGAATGCACCACATCTCGGTTGATCGCGCTAATGGTTCGGCTTCTTTTGTTGCGGCCCTGCGCGCACTTCGTAGTGGCGAAATAATCGGCATCTTCCCCGAGGCCACAATTTCTAAGAGCTTTGAAATCAAAGAGTTAAAGTCAGGTGTAATCCGCTTGGCCATGGGCGCTGGAGTTCCGGTGGTGCCAACTATCGTTTGGGGCAGCCAACGCATTTGGACTAAGGGCGTTAAGCGAAATCTCAAGCGAAACAAATTCCCAATTCTTGTAACTTTCGGCGAACCAATGCACTTTGCCAAGGATGCCGATGTTGAAGCTGGCGAGGCGCTGCTGCGTAGCACGATGATCGAAATGTTGCATGAAGTTCAAAGCCGCTACCCCGATAGCCATGCTGGTCAACGCTGGGCACCTGCGCGTCTTGGTGGTACCGCGCCTGCTCCACTAAACTCCTGACATGTTTAAACGAAAGAAAAATAAGTCCAGCGAGCCCAAGGCGCCTAGATTCAAAGAAATTCGCCAAGCCTACAAAATAACTAAGGAAGCAAAGCCTTGGATTGGCGCCGCAATGGCGGGTATTTTCCTTGCCGGCTGGTCAGTTGGTATCGCAATAGGTTTTGTAATTGGCCATCCGATTTATCTCGGTTTCGTTTCCGCACCTTTTGCCGCCCTATTGGCTTTCTTTGTTTTCACCCGCCTAGCGGGTGCAGCTGCCTATGCCTCAATTGAAGGACAAATTGGTGCTGGCGCAAGTGTTTTAATGTCAATCCGCAAAGGTTGGACAACAACTCCAGCTGTAGCTGTCTCGCGCAATCAAGACATGGTGCACCGCTCAGTAGGTCGCGCCGGAATTGTTTTAACTGGCGAAGGTAGTGGCGCAGTACGTCAACTATTGCAAGATGAGAAACGTAAAACCGAACGTTACGCACCTGGAGTGCCAATTTATGAATTGATTGTTGGCGATCAAGAAGGTCAAGTATCTCTTCGTAAGTTACAAAAGCGCATGAAGAAGTTTCCTAAGAAATTAACTGCTAATCAAATGCGCGAAGTGCGAGCACGCCTCAAAGCTGTTGGTGGAATGGCTATGCCAATTCCAAAGGGGCCAATGCCTACTCGTGGAATGAAGATTCGTTAAATTTACTAAGCGCGCTCTAGTTTCGTGCGGCTAAGGCGTTCATGAATTCCGCGGCCATCTTCATCGTAGGTAATTGCTGTAATCACTATCGCCATTAGTCCAGTGCGGACCAACACCTGGCTAAACCCCGGCAAACCGCCATGGTTGAAATCGACCACCTTTAATCTAAGCAACCTATGTCCGAAGGAAGCTCCAGTGAGTGCAACCAAAATGGCGTATTCAGCCACAAAGATCAGTGGCGTTGTAAGACGCGTTCCTACTATTCGCTCGGAGTAACTTCCGCCCCCGGCGAAGAAGGCAAAAGCGATCGCATACGAAGCGAACCAGTCGATTGTGATCGCTGCAAGTCGGCGACCAAGCGTTACGCCCTCGGGGTGAGTCATGGCGAGAGCCTAGATGATTTAGAGCACAACGGCCCATTTATAGGCTCATTAGCGGAACAATAAGTGGTTACCAGCAATTTTTAACATCGATGTAACACAACAGTTATGAACTTTTGACCGCTGGGGCATAGATTTCCACCCATAAAGCACGGCCTCAAAGGCGAGGAAACCGATCGGTTGATTCCAACAGCCATCATCTTAAAAACAGGAGAAATATGTTTAAGAATTCAGAAGAAATCTTTGCATACATCAAGAAAGAAGACGTTAAGTTTATTGACGTCCGCTTTACTGATTTGCCAGGTATCCAACACCACTTCAACGTTCCAGTTGAGTCATTTGACGAAGCTGTTTTCACTGATGGTCTGATGTTCGATGGTTCTTCGATCCGTGGTTTCCAGTCAATTCACGAATCAGATATGAAATTGCTGCCAGTTCCAAGTTCAGCATTTATCGATCCATTCCGTGATCACAAGACTTTGGTAATTATTTTCTCAGTTCATAATCCAGTTGATAATTCAGCTTATTCACGTGACCCACGTGGCGTCGTTGCTAAGGCAGTTGACTACATGCGCTCACTTGGCTTTGCAGATACTGCGTTCTTCGCACCAGAAGCTGAGTTTTATGTTTTCGATAGCGTTCGTTTCAAGACAGGTATCAACGAGGCTTATCACGAGATTCAATCTTACGAAGGCGCTTGGAATACCGGCGTTGAGTTCGATGCAGATGGCACACCAAACCGCGGCTACCGTACTCGCATTAAGGGTGGCTATTTCCCAGTTTCGCCAACCGATCAATTCGCAGATCTTCGCGATGAAATGGTTATGGAATTAGGTCGCGCTGGTCTCCTAGTTGAGCGTTCACACCACGAAGTTGGTACCGCTGGACAAATGGAGATCAACTATCGCTTCAGCGACATTCTTCAAGCTGGCGATGATGTAATGAAGTTCAAATACATCATTCGTAACGTCGCTTGGGAAGGTGGCAAGACTGCGACCTTCATGCCAAAACCACTTTTCGGTGATAACGGGTCGGGAATGCACGTTCACCAATCACTTTGGAAAGATGGCAAGCCACTGTTCTTCGGCGATGGCTATGGCGATCTTTCAGATATGGCGCGTTGGTATATCGGAGGGTTGCTAAAGCACGCACCTTCACTACTTGCTTTCACAAACCCAACCGTTAACTCATACCGTCGCTTGGTACCAGGCTATGAAGCACCAGTTAACTTGGTTTACTCAGCGCGTAACCGTTCTGCTTGTATTCGTATTCCTATTACTGGTTCGAATCCAAAGGCAAAGCGCATTGAGTTCCGTTGCCCAGATCCGTCATCGAATCCATATCTAGCATTCGCGGCCATGTTGATGGCCGGACTCGATGGAATTGTAAATAAGATCGAACCACCTGCTCCAGTTGATAAGGACCTCTACGAACTAGAAGGCGCTGAAGCTGCTGCAATCCCTCAGGTACCAGGTTCACTTGGCGAGGTTCTAGATAGCCTAGAAGCTGACCATGATTTCCTAACTAAGGGTGGCGTATTTGCCGAGGATCTAATCGAAACTTGGATTGAATTCAAGCGTAAGAACGAAGTTGACTACGTTCGCTTGCGTCCACATCCAGCTGAGTTCGAACTTTATTTCGATCTCTAAATCGAATTAAGAATAAAAGCCCCGTCAGAAATGGCGGGGTTTTTATTTGTCACAAAAGTTGGCTAAGTTACTTTCATGAGCCAAGAGCGCGAAAGACTGGATTATCAAACTTTTGGAATCGCTGCTCGCGAACTCGCTCAACAGATTGCAGATAGCGGCTACCGCCCAGACATTGTCTTATCGATTGCGCGTGGTGGCCTTCTACTAGGTGGCGCACTTGGTTACGCACTTGGCGTCAAGAACACTTTCACGATGAGCGTTGAGTTCTATACCGGAGTCAATGAGCGCTTAGCAATGCCAGTTGTGCTCCCCCCAGTTCCAAATAAAATTGATTTAACCGGTTTGAGAGTGCTTGTCGCAGATGATGTTGCCGATACGGGCAAAACTTTAAAGCTAGTGCGCGAATTTTGCGGAGATTACGTAGCCGAAGTTCGTAGCGCGGTTCTATACGAAAAATCTCACAGTATCGAAAAGCCTGACTACGTGTGGCGCCATACTGATTTGTGGATTGAGTTTCCCTGGTCGGTCGAACCGCCAATTCAGTATTAGATCTGTTCTTGTTTTTGAATTCGCTGGCGACCCAGTAATAAATATCCAAAAAAACCAATCAGTAGAGCGAAGATTACGCCAACGTTGGCATACGCCCACTGCCCTTGCTTGCCACCAATTGCGCCCATTAAGTAACCCTGCCAACTTAACCAACTCGCAAAAGTATTTGTCACAAAACCCCATCCGACAATTGACCCAATTGCTACAAGAGTGATCGCAATCGGATTGACCCGACCATATCGACCGCTCTCAGAGAATAAATCAGCTTCGACATAATCGCGCTTACGCAAAAGTACATCGGCTACAAAAATCGCTGACCAAACTGCCACGGGCACACCTAGCGTGATTAGGAAACCCTGAAACGGAGCAAAGAAATCAGTGGCAAACCAAACAATATAGATGGTTCCAAACAACATGATGCTGCCATCAATGCCTGCCGCAACTGGGCGCTTAACCTTTACTCCGATTGAGATCAAAGTTAGGCCAGATGAGTAGAGATTAAGTATTGCGCCACCAACTAATCCAAGAATCGCAAAGAGTGCAAATGGAATTAGGAACCAAGTGGGCAGGAGTTGCGTCAGAGCGCCAATCGGATCCATCGCAATAGCATCACTTAGTTTCTTGCTGCTGCCAGAGAGTGCGCTTCCATAGATGACTAACGCAATCGGAACAATTGATGCACCAAAGACAGTCCAACCGAAGACTGATTTACTCGAAGTGCTACGAGGCAAATAACGCGAATAATCGGCTGCGCAATTGACCCAACCCAAACCAATACCCGTGATTGCAAAAATGATTGCCCCGATTAGCCCTGCAGCACTTCCTGCCTTGATCGCAAATACTGAATCCCAATTAATTTCATCAAGCGTCAACACCATATAAGTGAGCGTTGCAGCAACCGTAATCCCAGTAATCAGTCGCTGTAACTTCATGATCACCGAGTGACCCAACACGCCTCCAAAAATGGTTAATGAGGCCGCAATCAAAAATCCAATTGCGAGCGAAATATCGCGATCAATCGAAGTCGCTCGCTCTAGAACTGTGCCAGTTGCAAGTGTTGCAAGAGAGACAAGAACGGTTTCCCAGCCGACAACTACCAAATAGGAAAGGAAGCCCGGCAATAAATTACCCTTTACGCCAAAGGCTGCCCTTGAAAGCGTCATGGTTGGAGCGTTAGAACGTTTACCTGCCAATGAACTAATGCCCACTAACGCAAAAGAACCCGCGGTGCCGATTACAGCAGCGATGGTTGCTTGCCAGAATGAGATTCCGAAACCTAGAAAAAAGGCGCCATATGAGAGCGCCAATAACGAAACATTGGCACCAGCCCAGGTCCAGAAGAGGTCACTGGCCTTTCCGCGGCGTTCAGATTCACCGATGAAGTTAATGTCATTTAGTTCAGGTTTCATCCAACGATTCTAACTTAGCGTGAACTTGAAATTCGCGTTCAAAATATGCCCGTCTGCTGAAACGATTCGATACTTAACGGTGTACTTACCAGGCTTTAGAGTTCCAATGAAGTCGACCCGTGCCACGCCTTTTTTAATTAAGATTCTAGAGGTCTCAATCTTCTTAGCTTTCGAATCAAAAATGAAAATTGAGTTAGCGCTCTTACTCTTTAGAGTAACTATCGCCTCAGCAAACTCTAGCTGCACGAACTTGGGCGATTTAGTTAACTTGGCATTGGCTACCGGGAAACTCTTTACTAACTCAGCATGTGCGGTAGCGGCTGGGCTGACGTTAAACATAAGTCCTACTGCTAACAGCAAGGTTCTTAGATTGCGCATCAATCTAGGAAGAAATCAAGAAGGAAATCTTTGGTACCCGGAACAACCGAATACTTTTCCAGGTCTGTAATTCCTTCAGATGCTAAGAGTTCATCATCTACAAAGAAGTTACCAGTGCAGTTCTTGGATTCGCGGTTCAAAATAATATAAGCCGCATCAGCCAGAATCTCAGGAGTGCGGCAAGCAGCGGTATCAACACCTGGAATCATTTGCAGAGCTGCGGTATCTATCGCAGTTCGTGGCCAAAGAGCGTTAACTGCGATTCCCTCTTTGCGGAATTCCTCTGACATGCCCAAGACGCACATACTCATTCCGTACTTGGCCATTGTGTAAGCAACGTGGTGCTGGAACCACTTTGCTTTCATCGAAAGTGGTGGCGAGAGGGTCAAAATATGTGGGTTTCGACCCGCCTTTGCTGACTCACGAAGATGTGGAATTGCAGCCTGCGAAGTTAAAAAAGTTCCGCGCACGTTCACATCAAACATCAGATCAAATCGCTTTGCCGGAGTTGCCTCGGTTTTAGTTAAGTTAATGGCGCTGGCGTTATTGATTAAGATATCGATGCCACCAAACTCAGCAGCTGCCTTAGCGATCGAAGCCGCAATTTGATCTTCATCGCGTAAGTCGCATTGAATCGGTAGCGCGACTCCCCCAGCGGCTTCAATTTCTGCAGCGGCTGAATAAATTGTTCCGGGTAACTTCGGATTAACTTCAGCAGTCTTTGCTGCAATAGCAACAGATGCACCATCGCGCGCTGCTCTCAAAGCAATTGCTAAGCCGATACCGCGTGATCCGCCCGTTACGAAAATTCTCTTTCCAGCTAGTGACATCATTTCCCTTTCTTGCTCATGAAATTCATGAACGCCATCATGGCTTCTTCGGATTGAAGTGCCATTGCAAAAAGTTGGAACTCGGCTTTCATAACTGCCTCGACTGCATCGTGTTTACTCGCCTTAAGAAGTGCTTTCGTGTTAATGATTGCTTGCGGTGGTTGTGCTGCGATTTGGCTAGCCACTAATTGTGCTTGCTCATACACATCCGGCGCAATCGTGGTAACCAGACCCATTTCTTTGGCAGTATCTGCGTTAAAAGCTTCACCGGTCATGAATATTCTTGCCGCCCGTTGATAACCAACCAAGGCAGGGAATAGATAACTTGAACCTGCCTCCGGAACCAAACCTAGTGAAGTAAATGGCATTGAGAAATTCGCGGAGGGTGAAGCCAGAACCACATCGCAATGTAGCAACATCGTGGTGCCAACCCCGACTGCATTACCTTTAACCGCAGCCAAAAGTGGTTTTGGGAAATTTAATAGCGAGCCAAGAAACTTTGCGACTTCAGTGTCGTCACTGGTAGGTGGATTCTCCATGAAATCTTTGATGTCGTTGCCTGCAGTGAAGTGATCACCTTCGCTGGTAATGATTACAACGCGAACACTGAAATCACCTGCTGCCTCATTCAACCCATTGGCTAAAGCTCCGTACATTTCACGGGTCAGCGCATTCATCTTGGCCGGCCGGTTCAGGCTGAGTGTTAGCACTCCATCCGTGCTTTTTGTCGAGATCAAATCATTCATGACCCTAAGCATAGGGTTACTTGCGAGTAAATCGGAGTAACCTTTGCATGACGGAGAGGTCAAAAACATGGCTAGAGATATCACTATAAGTTCCCGCGAACTATCCCCATTCGAGCGTTTAGTTCTAGAGCAACTTTGCGAAGGAAAAACTAATGGAGCTATCGCGATAGATACCGGACACACTGAAAAAGTAATAGAAAATACCGTTAGCCGAAGTGCCCATGTTTTCGGAATAAAAGCAGATGTGAATACAAATCTGCGAGTTTTATTAGCTCTTGCCTACCGCGCACATTATGGCGATCAAGCTTTCGAAAAGTTAGGTGTGCCCTGTTCACACCTAGATGTTGGTCCCGACGGTCGGCAGATCTGCAATCTGCACCAAGATTAATCAAAAAATTTATTTAGTGGAGTGATGGCACTCAGTATTAGTTCTGGAGTGCTACCTCACTGAAAATTCAGACTTAGCAACGTTCTCGAAGGATGTAATTACCTCGTACTCGATATCGAGTGCCTAAGAGGGAGAGAATTAAAGATGAAACGTAAAACTTTTGACAAAATTGTAACCTTCGTTGGATTTGGTTTATCGGCACTACTTCTTGTTGCAGCTGGATTACTAAATTGGGGTGCCACATTTGCAACAAGCGCCGTGGGCGATCAACTGGCTGCACAAAAAATTAGTATCCCAGGAACCACCGGAGATCAAGAAGCGTCTAAAGATGTGGTTGATTTCTTTAGTGCAAATGCAGACAAGATTATGACTACGGGCAAGCAAGCTCAGATGTATGCCGATCATTACATTCAGTTCCACTTAAATGCGATGCCCACATATGCCGAAGCTTCAACTGCCAGTCGGGTAGCAGATGGTCGGGCGGCCGCTGATCCAACAAATATGGACTTGAAAGCCGATGCTGATAAAAAAGCTGCGATCGTAGAAAGTGTATTTAAAGGTCAATCACTGCGCGGAATGTTGCTAAACGCATACGCATTTTGGCAACTTGGCCAGATCGCTTCTATTTCGGCTATGGCTGCTCTAGGTGGAGCTCTCCTAATGTTGTTTTTATCAATCGCAGGGTTAATTCATATTCGTCGCACCTCCGAGGATGCGACGATTTAACCCTCAACTCTCCGTGAGGGCAACAAATCGCCCCTTAGACCGTAAGGTCTAAGGGGCGATTCTTTTTAAATAAGGGTTATTAGCGTTCAATCTTTCCGCTAATGAAATCTTCAGTCTTAACATGAGCTTGCTCGTCGGTGTATTGCTCCGGTGGCGTCTTCATGAAGTAGCTAGATGGTGACAATAGTGGGCCACCGATCTTGCGATCAAGACCGATCTTTGCGCAACGTAATGCGTCGATGATTACACCAGCTGAGTTTGGTGAATCCCAAACTTCTAGCTTGTACTCAAGGTTTAGTGGCACATCACCGAAGGCACGGCCTTCAAGACGCACATAGGCCCACTTGCGATCATCTAGCCATGGAATGTAATCCGATGGCCCAATGTGAACATTTTTCTCGCCCATGTCGTGATCAAGTTGTGATGTCACTGAGTTGGTCTTCGAAATCTTCTTTGACTCTAAGCGATCGCGTTCCAACATGTTCTTAAAGTCCATGTTTCCACCAACATTTAATTGGTAAGTGCGATCTAAGTGAACGCCACGGTCCTGGAACAGCTTGGCCATGATGCGGTGCGTAATTGTCGCGCCAACCTGGCTCTTGATGTCATCGCCAACAATTGGCAGACCGGCATCTTCAAACTTCTTAGCCCAAACTGGGTCTGATGCGATGAACACTGGAAGTGCGTTTACGAAAGCGCAACCGGCATCAATTGCACATTGTGCGTAGTACTTAGCAGCTGTCTCAGATCCAACAGGAAGGTAGCAAATTAGAACATCAACTTGTTCTTCTTTAAGTACTGCAACCACATCGACTGCTGGCGCATCTGACTCTTGAATGGTTTCGCGGTAATACTTACCAAGACCATCATTTGTGACGCCACGAAGAACTGGTACACCAGTCTTTGCTACATCACTGAATTTGATTGTGTTGTTTTCGCTTGCCCAGATGGCGTCAGCTAAATCTAGGCCAACCTTCTTAGCATCAACATCAAAGGCTGCAACGAACTTAACGTTGCTGATGTGATAGTTGCCAATGGTTGCATGCATAAGGCCAGGAATTTCCTGATCAAGGGCTGCATCTTTGTAGTAGGTCACGCCTTGCACCAATGAGTTAGCGCAGTTTCCAACGCCTACAATTGCTACTCGGATATCGCCTTTACCGGTTGTGATATTCACGTTATTTCCTCTCGGTTTTGATCATGTCTTCCAGCCAAACAATTTCTCGTTCCGCTGATTCAAGAGAGTGACGTCGCCACTCCTCCAGGTACTTATCGATTCCGATTGGCGACTTCTCTAGCTCGCCTCGCAGAATCTCGGCTTTCTCTTTAAGACGTCGATGACGTCCTTCTAAAATTCGGACTCGGTTGGTTGTTGAAGTTGGGCTAAAGAATGCGAAGCGAACTTCAAACCCTTCATCTTCCCAAGTATCTGGCCCAACCGTGTCAGTTAACTTTTCAAAGCGATCTCGTCCT
Source organism: Candidatus Planktophila sp. (assembly GCA_044374325.1). Lineage (GTDB taxonomy): Bacteria > Actinomycetota > Actinomycetes > Nanopelagicales > Nanopelagicaceae > Planktophila. The sequence goes on along the minus strand of JBILOR010000003.1, from coordinate 9,064 downwards.
TTTTCAGTTAGCCCATAAACAATTCGAGAGCGACGTGGGGTTGCGGCTTCAGTTGATTCTTCAATCAATCCAGCCAGCATCATTCGCTTTAACTGTGGGTAGAGCACTGAAAATGAGAGAGCTCGAAAAGGTCCGTAGATGGCAGTTAGGCGCTTTCGTAGTTCATAGCCGTGGAGGCTGTTCTGCGAAAGAAGTCCCAGAAGGGCGAATTCGAGAGATTCACTACGTGAACGCACGACTTCCCCTTTCTGCCTCAAATTCTCGGATTGATATATCTAGTGTTTATATCGATTCGATATATCGATGCGATAGTTAAACCGATATCCCGGCTGAATGCAACCTGAACACGCTCAAGGTGGAGATTTCGAGAATTCTGGGAACTCGCCGTGTGACCTAGCCGACTTATTGGAGGGTCGGATTTACCCTTTTTACAGCGCCTTCATACCTGTTGAGGGCCATTAGGAAGGGCTTATCTATATATGTCTCTACTTACCTGGAAAATGCATGGCGATGGCAGGAGCGTTGCCCCTGGTGCCGTGGTTTCAACTGATGAACGACTGACTTGGCCCCGCACAATTGGTGTCGGCCTTCAGCACATTGCGGCCATGTTCGGTGCGACCTTCTTGGTCCCGATCATCACCGGTTTCCCGCCAACAACCACCCTCTTCTTCTCAGGCATTGGCACAATTCTATTTTTGATTATCACTGGAAATAAATTACCAAGTTACTTAGGTTCATCTTTTGCCTTCCTTGGACCAATTGCAGCAGCAATGACTGCAGCTGGCACAAATGGCGGAATGGCGGCAGCTCTTGGCGGCATCGTATTTACCGGTGTGGTTCTAGCGATTGTAGGTTTTGTGGTTCGAGCTGCCGGCATTGGCTGGGTTAACTGGTTGTTGCCTCCTATTGTTACCGGAACCATCGTTATGGTGATCGGATTTAACTTAGCTGGAGCAGCAAAAGGAAACTTCACCGCCGACCCAATGATTGCAATTATCACAATTGCGAGCATTGGCTTAATCACCGTTATTTCAAAAGGCTTCCTAGGACGCATCAGCATTTTTCTGGGCTTAATTGTTGGATACCTAGTTGCCTATGCAATGGGTGATGTTAAGACCGAAGGTATCAAAGCTGCTGAATGGTTCGCCCTTCCTTCATTTACTTCGCCAACTTTCGACACCAGCATCATGATTCTCTTCTTGCCCGTTGTGCTAGTTCTGATCGCTGAAAATGTTGGTCACGTTAAATCTGTGGCTGCTATGACTGGCAAAGATTTAGATGATCAAATGGGTAACGCTCTCATGGCAGATGGTTTAGCAACCACTGTTGCCGGTTTTGGTGGTGGCTCTGGTACTACAACCTATGCTGAAAATATCGGCGTAATGGCAGCAACTCGTGTTTACTCAACTGCTGCTTACTGGATCGCCGGAATAGGTGCGATCTTGCTATCTCTTTCACCTAAATTTGGTGCAGTTCTCAGCGCTACTCCAGCAGGTGCGCTTGGCGGCGTTTCAACCGCGTTATTTGGAATGATCGGCATTCTTGGTGCTCGTATCTGGATCGATAGCAAAGTTGATTTTGCGAACCCAACAAACCTATTAATCGCGGGAGCTTCCTTGATTATCGGTATCGCTGACTACTCATGGACTAAGGGCGACTACACATTTACCGGAATTGTAAATGCCACGCTAGTTGCAGTCGTTGGTTACCGAGTACTAACCGCGATAGAAAAGATGCGCAAATAGCTAGATCTAGTTAGTCGGCAAACGGGGCCAGGTAACTGGCCCCGTTTGCTTTTTGCCCACAATATCTCCTGGCTCCCCTTAGAATTCGCAAGTGATAATCCCTTCGCGACTCATTGAATACATCATCGCCGCGATGATAATTATTTTAGCCCCTGGGCCAAGTGTGCTTTTTATTATTGCGCGTGCCATCGCTTGGGGTCGAAAAGTAGCCGTAGTTACCGTAGCCGGAAATGTATCTGGTGCTTTTGTTTTATCTTCATTAGTCGCATTTGGGCTAGGCCCAATTCTGCAACGTTCTGAATTGGCATTCATTGCTGTGCAATGGATCGGTGGTCTTTACCTGGTCTATCTCGGAGTCGATGCAATACGTAAACGAAAAGTACATGCCGCTGATATGACTAATCAAGGTCCAATAGAACCAACAGTTTTTCAATCTATTCGCGATGGCTTTATGGTGGGAGTTCTAAATCCTAAAGGTTTAGTTTTTTACGCCGCAGTCTTGCCGCAGTTTATTGATCGTGAACGTGGCGGCGTTACTGGACAATTACTTTTTCTGGGCGCACTCTTTTCAGTTCTGGCTTTCTTTAGTGATGGCGGTTGGGGTTTATTAGCTGGAACTGCGCGCGCTTGGCTGGCAGGAGATGCAGGTAGACTTGAAAAACTACGAGCCACTGGAGGTTGTGTAATGATTCTTTTGGGTGCCTCGGTCATTTTCTCAACTGCAACTGGACTCCTATGATTAAAAAACCAGCAAAGCCTGCTCGAGACACCATCGCGCCAAGTGACTTAACTTTTGGCTTAAGTACCTGCAAGCGATGTATCTGGATTAAATATTGGTTCAAAGTGACTTTACCCGGCCAGTTCCCCATCGTTGGCACGTTATCAAAATTGCAAGAGAGTCACTTTCGTGGCACGAATATGCCTGACCTTGACCCCTCACTTCGCCCAGGCAAAATCACTAAGTGGGGCGAGTGGGTTAAGAGCGATTACATCAGCATTAATGGCGCTAAAACCCCATGGCGAATTCTCGGGATCTACGATGTCTTAGCCGAGAACGATGATGGAACCCTTGGTTTAATTGATTGCAAAGTTTCTGAGTCAGATCGCGATAGCGGCCAGTTTTATGCGCCACAACTCGAGTCATATGCATTTGCATTAGAGAATCCCGCTGCCGGTAAAGCTCGCGAAGTTGCCTCGATGGGGCTATTGGTTTGGAAACCCAATTCAGTACTTGGCGATAACGCAAGTAACTACGGTTTCGGCGTCGAGCAGAAGTATGTTGCCGTTGAGCGCGAACCCGAAACATTTTTCAGAGTTATTGAAGAACTAATTACTGTGATCGACGGCGATTTTCCTGATTCCGGTTCGGGTTGTGCAACCTGCAACTACTTAACTCAGCGATTAGGGCTAGAGTAAAAACTACTCTTCTTCGTCAGCAATCTGTTCTTTACGCTTTGTGGCGTAGATATCTACATACTCTTGACCAGATAGTTCTTGGATCTTCTTCATGATTTGGTCAGTGACTTCGCGTAGATAATTCAAATCACTTGAGTCACCTTCGAAGTACATCGGTTCACCAAAAATCATTTCGACGCGCATAACTTTTGGAATCACAGTGCCGGTTGGTTGAATCTTCTCGGTGTTAAACATGGCAATCGGGATAACGGGTGCGCCTGAATCGATAGCTAAACGTGCGATACCGGTACGACCTTTATAGAGTCGACCATCTGGTGAGCGAGTGCCTTCGGGATAAATACCTAAACACTTTCCTTGGGCTAAAACACTCAAACCCGTTAGCAGCGCAGCTTCGCTACGGCGACCTCCCGATCTATCGACCGATACTTGGCCAAGTGCGATAAAAGTTAATTTCTTAATTAGACCCTTTGGGCCTGGTGAAGTGAAGTATTCACTCTTAGCTAAAAAAGTTACTTTGCGAGGTACAACCAAAGGCATGAAGATCGAGTCACTAAAGGAGAGATGATTCGAAGCCATGATGACTGGGCCCTTGAGCGGGACATTGCGCAGACCTTTTACCTTAGGCCTAAATGCCAGCATTAAAAATGGAGTTAGAAAGGAGCGCAGAAGACCATAAGGGACATCATCAGCTTTGCCCATTCGGTTACTCCTTATCTCGCTCGGACTAGAGGGTAATCCTACGCACTTCCTAATTTAACGCTAAATCGGTTCCATTGCACCGAAATCGTGTGCAATTATGGCACTCGTGAGCGATGATTTAACTCCCCCAGATCTGATTCTTAAAGGTTCTGGCGCAAAGGCAGAGATTGCAGTTTTGATAATTCTCAGTGTTCGTCAGCCAATAGAAGATGCCATAGATCTTTGTGCCAGCTTTCAAGAACAAGGCCACACTGTCGTTGTTACGCACGCCAATGTAGATGACGATGATTACAAAGTTCCACTTCTAATTAATGAATACAAAATAGTGGGTAAGAATATTCATGATTTGAGAAAAGATGATGACTCTGAATTAGTAAATGCAGAATTTGAATCTATCGTTTCCACGCTTTCACTGGATCAATCATCGCCTTCTACTTATCTAGATCAACTAGATGCGATTGATGATTCTGAACGTTTTGTTGCACCTAATCCAGATTTGCCTAGGATCAAAGAGCGGGCAAACCGAATTGCAGTTATCGCCTTAATTGCTGGGCCACTTTGGATTATTGCGGCTGCGGTATTTGGCTTTGATCCCTTCGGGGTTGAACCTTGGCCAGGGTTGCTAGCTACAACTGGTGGACTTGCCACGCTTTTGTATCGATGGAATCTAACTCGGGAAGAAGGCGAAGATGGCGCTCACATCTAACTCACCACATTTAACCCAATCTGATTTTGATAAGCCTGAGTTTCGATGGGGAATTATTGGAACTGGTGGAATTGCTAAAGCTTTTGCTCGTGACCTTTCCTACTTCAATAGTCATATAGTTCAAGCAGTTGGTTCCCGTTCCATAGATAAAGCTCGTGATTTTGCCGTTGAGTTCCCGGGCTGTACTGCTTATGGCAGTTACGAAGAGTTAGTTGCTGATCCGATGATTGATGCCGTTTATGTTGCGACCCCGCATCCTCAGCATGTGGCAAACACGATTCTGGCGCTGTCGGCTGGCAAGCCCGTTCTCTGCGAAAAACCATTCGCGGTAAATGCGATTGAAGCGCGGGTAATGGTTGCTGCCGCGCGCACCAACAATGTGGCACTACTGGAAGCAATGTGGACTCGGTTCTTGCCGCACATTTCACAGGTTCGTGAGATCTTAAACAGCGGTGTCATCGGTCAGGTAGTCAACGTCGAAGCTGATCATGGGCAGTATTTAATTGATCATGAGAACCCGCGGCTAACTGAGCCCGCTCTAGCAGGCGGTGCTTTACTAGATTTAGGAATTTATCCAGTTTCTTTTGCTCACTTAGTCCTTGGTGTACCTGCCCGAATCACTGCCACGGGCGTGCTGACGAAAAAAGGCGTAGATAGCCAGACTTCAGCAATCTTTGATTATGCAAATGGTGCGCAAGCAGTAATAACGACAACTTTGATTACTGGCACTCCCTGTCGTGCGACGATTTCCGGCACGCTAGGTCGAATCGAGATTGATCGTACTTTCTACAATCCGGCAAACATGCGAGTGGTTATGCGAGATGGCGCAACTACTGAATATCCAAACACCTACAAAGGCCACGGACTTCGCGAGCAAGCTGCCGAACTAGAGCGCATGGTTAGGAATGCTGAAATTGAATCACCGTTGTTAACTCACAAAATGAGTATCGAAATTATGCAATCGCTAGATGAGATAAGAGAACAGATTGGTTTGCGGTACCCGTTCGAAAATTAATTACGAGCTAAATCTGCAACACCGACCAAGCCGGCTTCATTTCCTAACTCAGCTGCCACAATTTCTGGGTAAGGGTGCTTGCCGGCAAAAGGCATGTAGCGCTTCATGGCTTCACGAGTGGGTGCAAGTAAAATTTCGCCAGCATCAATTACACCGCCGCCGATAACCACACAAGATGGATCGAGTAACACTGCCAGAGATGCGATTCCAGCTCCAAGGTATTGCGCGGTAGTTTGAAAAGCAGCAAGGGCCACAGCATCACCTTCACGAGCAGCATCTGTAATGGCTTGGCCAGTAAGACCGTCAATCGTGCCATCACCACGTGCTAACAAATTGCGGGCCAAATCTGGAGACGCGCTTATTGCTTCGCGGGCATGCCGTCGTAGCGCGCTTCCCGATGCATATTGCTCAAAACAGCCACGTGCGCCACAGCCGCATAGGTGACCTTCGGGAACAACGCGCAAATGACCAAACTCTGCAGCGATTCCGAAGGCTCCGCGGTATAGCTCGTTGTTTACAACGATGCCGCCGCCAACACCAGTTCCGATAGTTAACATCATCATATGGGCTTGATTGCGGCCAGCACCAAACTTTGCTTCGCCCCAAGCCGCAGCGTTTGCATCATTTTCAATTACAACTGGTAAGCCAATCAACTTTTCTAATTCGAGATCAAGTTGAACGCCATTCCAATCTGCAATGTTGGGAGTAGCTAACATGGTTTTGCGATCTGAGGAAACAAAGCCCGCGGCTGAAACACCAACAGCGCTAACAGAATGACTCTGCATTAATTCAAGTGCAACTTCAGCAATAGTTTTGGTAAGTTCACTGCCACCTTCGCGCGGAGTATCGCGACGCGAGGTTGCTAGAACTTTGCCAGATGCATCGACTACCCCACCAAGAACTTTGGTGCCGCCTACATCTACGCCAACAGTTAAAGACATTTAGAAGATTATCCTTCTAGATGAGATTTTAATTGCTGCAGCGCTTGATCAATTGTTGCTTGTTCGGCTTTCTTGCGCATCATTGCCGGAATCGGCATTGAAATTTCAACGCCCATTTCATAAGTGACCTCAGTGGTTTCCTCATCAATTTTCTTGATTGAGTAGGAACCTTCCATGCCAGTCAACAAATCGGCATCATTAAATGAAAATGAAAGTTTGCTGGGAGTTTCAGACCAGTCGTAATCTAAGGTGACTTTATCTTTCATCATGCCCGCATCAATAACGAACTTGCCAGTAGTTAAACGGCCTTGCTCATCGGTAGCTAGAACTTCAACTGATTTGATTGAGGTAGACCATTCTGGATACTTGGCTAACTCAAATAGGGCTGACTGCACCTCGCTGATAGGCGCATCAATGGTGATCTTTCCGCTGCTTAATTCGCTCATGGCGCAAAGGCTACCCTCTTCCATTTCCGATAGTTGCCACGCTAGCGTTCTCCCATGAACGAAATGACGATACCTGCCCTTGTCCCTTCGGCTACCGAGGGGAATCTGACAAATCTTGTCGCTGAGCGTGCCTGGTTTGAACCAGAACGCATAATGCTCTCTCGTCCACTTGGCGAGGGTTGGCAACCAGTAACGGCTCGCGAGTTTGAAGCCGAAGTGCGCACTGCCGCCAAAGGTTTAATCGCAGCTGGTGTTCAAATCGGTGATCGCGTTGCGATTATGTCGCGCACTCGCTACGAGTGGACGATTCTAGATTTCGCGGTTTGGTATGCAGGTGGCGTTGTTGTGCCGGTTTATGACACTTCTTCAGCTGAACAAATTGATTGGATTCTTAATGACTCAGGCGCAGTGGGCATAATTGTCGAAACGCCAACTCTGCGTGACTTAGTTGAAACAGTTAGACCGGCTCATACCCGTCATGTTTGGACAATCACCGATGGTGTGTTGGATATTTTGACAGCATCTGGTGCTCACATTGGTGATGATGAAATTGATCGTCGTCGCAACGCACTAGTTCCAGACACGCTAGCAACATTGATCTATACATCAGGTACAACCGGAAAACCAAAAGGTGTTTCATTAACTCACGGAAACTTCCTATCTGAGTGCGGAAACGTTGTACAAGGTGCCAAAGATTTATTCTTGAAGCCAGATGGTTCTACCTTGCTCTTCTTGCCAGTTGCGCACGTTTTCGGTCGCATGGTGCAGATTGGTGCTGTAACTGCCGGATTACATCTAGCTCACTGCAGCGATCCAGTTGGTCGACTATCTGCTGACTTGGCTTCTTTCAAGCCAACTTTCGTACTTGCTGTGCCACGTATTTTTGAAAAGATTTACAATGGTGCCGAGGCTAAAGCTGAAGCTGCTGGCAAGGGTGATATTTTCCGCAAAGCTGCTGCCGTTGCGATTGCATATAGCGAAGGTTTGGATACCAAGAAGATTTCGCTATCCCTTCGCCTAAAGCATGCCCTCTTCGACAAACTTGTATATTCAAAGATTCGTACCGCAGTTGGTGGTCGCGTAGAGGCAGCTATTTCTGGTGGCGCTCCTCTAGGTGCCCGCTTGGGTCACTTCTATCGTGGCGCTGGAATAACTGTTTTGGAAGGTTACGGTCTAACTGAGACGACGGCTGGAGCAACTCTGAATTTAACTTCAGCGCTTCGAGTCGGTTCAGTTGGCAAACCAATTCCGGGCACTTCAATTAAAATTGCCGACGATGGTGAAGTTCTGATCCGAGGTCCAATTGTGATGCGCGGATACTGGCAGAACGATGCAGCCAATGCTGAAGTCTTTGATTCAGAACGCTGGTTTAAGACTGGTGACCTTGGAAAACTAGATGAAGATGGATTCTTATTTATCGTCGGTCGCAAAAAAGAACTAATCGTTACTGCTGGCGGCAAGAACGTTGCTCCTGCTGTTCTAGAAGATCGCTTGCGCTCACACCCATTAGTTAGCCAATGCGTTGTCGTTGGTGATGCACGTCCATTCATTGGCGCGTTGATTACCATTGATCAGGAATCGCTAAAGCCATGGATCGCTGCAAATAAAAAAGAAGGCGCTTCGATGGCCGACCTTGCAGTCGACCCTCAACTAATAAGTGTTATTCAAACTGCAGTTGATGAAGCTAATAAGGCAGTAAGTAAAGCTGAATCGATTCGTAAGTTCAGAATTTTAACGACGGACTTCACTATCGCTGGCGGACAATTGACCGCCAAGCTATCGGTAAAGCGACATGTGGTCGCTCAGGAGTTCGCATCTGAAATAGAAGCACTTTACGAGAAGGATTAATTGAATTCTCGGGGCACGAACCAGATTGCGCGCCAAATCCACGATGGAATTGCGCAAGATCTGGTTGCCCTGGGGTACTCAATTGACCAATCTCTAGGCGCAGCTGAGTTACCTACATCCACTCGAACTGAACTTCGAAACCTTAGGTTCGAAGTAAGCGAGCTAATCGAAAAAGTTCGTCGTGAGATTCTAAATCTTCGAAACACGGCACCTGACCTTGGTGATCAAGCTATTGCGATCTGTGGTGA
>JBILOR010000051.1:0-7441 GCA_044374325.1 Candidatus Planktophila sp. | reverse complement strand
CAATTAATTAGCAAGCAAAAATGGAATTCATTGGCGAGTAGCGACAATGTTTATTAGACTGTTGTCGTGCCTCAATACAAAGTAGCGATAGTCGGAGCCGGCCCTGCCGGTTATTTCGCTGCGCAGGCCTTGCAGAATCTGCAAACCGCTGACCTTTCCTTCGCAATCGACATGATTGAGCGCCTACCAACACCTTGGGGCTTAGTTCGAAGTGGCGTGGCACCTGATCATCCAAAGATTAAGACAGTTTCTAAAGTCTTTGAAAAGGTAGCCACAACTGATGGCTTTAACCTCTATGGAAATGTTGAACTTGGCACAGATATCTCAATCGATGTGCTGAAAGCAAAGTACGACGCTGTTGTTATAGCTACTGGGTCTGCAACTGGAAAGAAACTTGGCATCCCTGGCGAAGATCTGCCCGGTTCTATTTCGGCGGCACAGTTTGTACCTTGGTATAACGGACATCCTGATTTTGCAGACTTTAACCCAGAGCTAGATTGCGAAACCGCAGTTGTAATTGGTGCGGGCAACGTAGCGATGGACGTTGCTCGCATGTTGGCTCTAGAGCCTGCCGAGTTAGATGAAACCGATACCGCACTTCATGCAATCGATGCTCTTCGGAAATCAAATATTCGCAAAGTTGTAATTAGTGCTCGCCGTGGTCCAGAACATGCCGCCTTTACTTCACCGGAACTCCGCGATCTGCCAAAGCTAGAACACACAAATGTTTTAATGCAGCCAGCAGATATCGCAGCAGCACTTGAGCGAGCAGGAGAAGAGCCGGAAAAAGAGGTTCGCAATAATCTAGAAGCGATGCGTTTGATTTCAGAGTTAGAACAAAGCGGGCATGCTCGCACTATGGAATTCCAATTCCTCTGTACGCCGACAGAATTTCGCGGCAACGGCAAAGTTGAAGAAGTTGTGTTTACAACAAGTGCCGGCGAAGAGAAAGTTGTTAATGCGGGATTAGTTATTACCGCTATTGGATATGAAGCGGACCCGCTGGCTGGAATTACATATGAAAAGGGTAAAGTTTTGAATGTCGACGGCCGCGTAAGTGAGAATCTTTACGTTGTTGGCTGGGCAAAGCGTGGCCCATCAGGTGTAATTGGTACAAATAAATCAGATGCTGCAGATGTAATGAATTTATTGGTTGTTGATTTGAAAGAACCAAAACCTGAAACAGAGCTAACTTCATTAATTACAACAAATAAAGTGATTTCACAGAGCCATTGGCAATCAATCAATGCTGCCGAAATTGCAGCAGGTGAACCTCATGGAAAACCACGAATTAAAGCGGTTTCTCGCGAAGAATTACTGCGTTTGGGTGGTCTGTAAAAAGCAGGTATCATTGCCACTTCGGTAAGCGCCCGTAGCTCAACGGATAGAGCATCTGACTACGGATCAGAAGGTTAGGGGTTCGAATCCCTTCGGGCGCACACAGTATTTTCTTAATCACAAATAATCCGCAAGTTCTATTGGGTGAAACTTAGCCATTGACGCATTTGGCTTCACGCGCGACGCTAAGCACATGAAAATCACCCGTCACTATCTAGATGTAAATGGACGTCGAGTTCATTATCGGAAGTGCGGCAGTGGTCCAACGTTAATCATGGTTCACCAAAGCCCGAGATCATCAGCTGAGTATGAAAAGTTGATGCTCAAATGGGGAAGCTCATTTACTTGCATCGCACCAGATTCTCCGGGTTATGGTCAATCCGAACCACTCGTTATTAATTCACCAGATATAAGTGATTTCGGTGATGGTTTAATTGAATTTCTAGATGTCTTGGGCGTTAAAGAAGTTGCGGTTTATGGTTTCCACTCTGGTGGCGCAATTGCAATGAATGCTCACGTGCGAAACCCAGGCCGTTTTACGGTATTTGCATGTGGCGGTTATCCAATCTGGACAGATGCCGAGATGGCACTTTATGCCAGCGGCTATTTGCCTTCATTTAAGCCAAAAGGTTATGGCGAACATCTAACTTGGGTTTGGTCCCGCATTCTTGAACAGAGTTGGTTCTTTCCGTGGTTTAAGACCGAAAGTTCTACTCGTATGCGAAATGCACACGACGATGTTGCTCGGGTGCATGCACAAGTTATGGAGTTACTTGATGCTGGCGATAACTATCAACACGGATATCGTGCGGTTTTATCCGCCCCAAGCGATATACCTTCAGCAGCTGAAAAACACAATCCAGTACTAATTGCTACCTATCAAGGCGATCCGCTTTTGATCCACCTTGATCGCTTGCCTGCAATGCCAGCTGGTTGGATTACCGGCAGCGCTGAAAACCCAGTAGCGCTCGAGGATTTATTCGGAGATTTCCTTAAGAAACACCCAGGCCCTAGCTATGAATCGTTTGCAGCGGATGCAGATCGCGGCTTTGTTCCAGTCGAAACTAAGCACTTTGATGGCGTGATTCATTGGAGTGGAAACCTAAAGGCGACAAAGTTAGTCCTGCACAACGTTGGTGAATCAATTGAAATGATTGAAGATTCTGGATCTTTGCTAATTGATCTACCGGGTCACGGATTATCTGGTGATATCAGCGATAAAGCATCACTCAATGACTGGGCAGATGTAATTAAGACGGCACTTACGAATCTTGGCGCGACAAATATCAATTGTGTTTCGGGTGATCAAATTTCAGCACTTCTGGCACTGGCTATCGCTACAGAAATTGGGGCAGAGTGTGTTTGTGCAACGAACGCTCATATTCCAGTTGATGGCGATAACTGGCAAGCGGCACAACCTGACTTAACACCTGATCGTTTTGGAAGCCACCTAAATAAAGCATGGCAAGTAGTTCGAGCCAGTCAATTCTTTTGGCCGTGGTTTGAAGCTAAGAACGCAAATGCAATTGAATTTACTAGTAAAGAAATTGATCCTGAGTATTTAGCAATTGCTCATAGATCATTATTGCGAGCACGTTCGCGCGCGCAGTTAACCAAATTATTGCTTAGCTCTGAAAAAGCTAAATTAGTTGCAGGCGCACCAAAGATTTCCGATTGGCACTTAGCTACTTGGGCTAAAGACCGCACCGACATCTGGAGGCCTTAAGTGTCACGACCATGGGTAGATTTCATAAACATTGATGATCAGCCGCTGCAAAGTTGTAGCAATGAATATGGCACTTATAAATTTCGCGAATTTGCAAATGGAACTACCAAGAACGAGGGACGCTATTCTCCGGTAATTGCACCAGGGCGATCGATAATGCTCGAACTAGATGGCAACACAACTATTCTGACGCACGAAGCGCCAGTAATGATTCGTGCCTTTGTCTTCGAAGGAAGCATCACCCTTGATGGTAAAGAGAATAAAGAACGCACCTACATCGAAATTCCTGCAGGCAGCCAGGTGCCTGCTGTTTCATCTACAGGAAAAGCGCGAGTGTTTATCTCCTACGATGGTGATTATGTAATTACTTCTGCAGCTGCGAAAAATAAAGAGATTGTCATTAAATACACGCAAGATTTAGTTTGGCGATCACCAATTGTCTCTGATTTCCCCGGCGGAGCTGCCCGCAAAGCATTTCATGATCATGGTGAATATGGCTCAGGGATATTAGGCATCTTGCCCGAGTGGGATTCACCTTTTTATGAGTGGCATACATTCAGCGAAGAAATCCTCATAGTTGAAGGCAGCATCATTTCTTCATTCGGCACGATGAAGCGAGGCGCTTACTTGTCTCATCCGGGTGGTGATGACACTGAGCATGGCCCGATGTACAGCAAAGAGGGTTGCTTAATGGTGGTCCTTCGCGAAGGCCCAGTCGGTAACACATTTACACCTGCCGACCCAGCCGAGGTAGCATCGCGCAGGGATTAATCGGATTTACAAGGTAAAAAATTATTAGAGACGGGACCAAACATGCGCGATCTAACAGAACTTAGAAAACTACATAGTTCTAAGTGGTTGCGCTACCCGGCTGACGTTTTACCATTGCATGTTGCTGAAATGGACTTCGAAGTAGATCCTGGTGTGCGCGCAGTACTAGCCGAAATGGTTGCCAAATCTGATCTTGGTTACTTAGGACCAATTCCAGAAGTCCCTGAAGCTTTTACTGGCTTTGCACAACGCCACTGGGGATGGACTCCAGATGCAGCGCAAATTCGTATGACAACTGATGTTGGCGTTGGTGTCGTTGAAGTTATTCGCGCACTTAGCAAACCGGGCGATAAAGTAATTATTAATTCACCGGTCTATCACAGTTTTTATATGTGGCTCGATGAATTACATTTAACAACAGTTGATGCCCCACTGATTCATGAAGGTGATATCTGGCGTCTCGACCTAGCGGCAATCGAAGCACAATTTAAAGCTGGTGCTCGCTTTATCTTGCTATCAAGCCCTCACAACCCAGTTGGTCGCATTCATACTCTTGCCGAACTAACTGCAATTGCCGAACTTTCAAACAAATACAACGCATATGTAATCAGCGATGAAATTCATGCACCACTTACTTATGCTGATCAGAAATTTGTTCCATACCTTTCTATTCCAGCCGCTCAACGTCGCGGTGTTATGGTTACTTCATCTAGTAAAGCGTTTAACTTTGCTGGCTTAAAGGCTGCAATTATTGTGACCCAAAACCAAGAAATGTTTGAAGAGTTAAATGCAATGCCTGAGGCAAACCATTGGCGGGCTTCATTACTAGGTGGTTTTGCAATGGCCAAGGCTTTTGCCGACGGCGATAAATGGCTAGCCGAAACCATGGCTCAGCTTGATCACAACCGAAAGTTAGTTAAAGAGTTATTGGCAAAGTATCTGCCAGATGCCAAATATGTAATTCCACAGAATAGTTATCTGGCCTGGATCGATATTTCAAATCTAGGCCTCGGTGATAATGCTTCTGAGCTTTTAATCGAAAACCAAAAGGTGGCCTTCAACCCAGGTACCGAGTTTGGTGACCAATTTGGCTCATACATCCGCCTTAATTTTGCGACCTCGCCTGAGATTATTGAAGAAGGAATTAAACGCCTAGCTTCTTAATCCCCCATAGCCTTCCAAAGCCGAGCGCTTCTTAGGCTTTCTTGCTTGAGTAAATTTCGTACTGCCAAGGCTTTAACGTTAAAGTCAGCGTAGTTTTAAGTGTTACTAGCTTGCCGGTACTAAATAGATAGTAAGGCGCGTTTAGCTTAGTTAAATTTAAAGTTACTTTTTGGGTTTTATCACTTGCGTTAATTACCGTGATTACCTTATTAACACCCGAAGTGCGAGAGTAAGCAATTACCGAATTGTTATTACCTGGTGTTGGTGCCAACTTTGCCCTTGAATTATTCCAAAGCGCTGAATTTTTAGTTTTCAAAGAAACTAATTTGGTGTAGAAAGTGGTTGTCGAGTTCGCAACATCTAAGCCTGGAATCAAGTCTTTTTCAAAGAATGCCAATCGTTTAGTGTTGCCAACTTCTTGTCCAGAATAAATTAATGGCATTCCGGGATAAGTAAATGTTAAAGCAGCCATGGCAGAGACAGCGTCGCCAAGTCGTTCAAACTCGGTACCGCTCCAACTGTTTTCATCGTGATTTGTAATGAAGTTCATCGGGAAAGAGCGAGTTGGGTAATTAAATACTTGATTCGCGGCCACGGCATCAAAGACAGTGCGATCTTTGCTGCCATCGGCAATTGCTTTGACTAGATCTTTAAGTTCCCAGTTGTAATTTGCAATGAAGGCATCATCAAGCAAACTTGTACTGCTTTGGTCCTCAGCCAACATAAATAGCGGTTTTATTGCTTGTAGTTGGGTATTTGCCGCTTTCCAGAAATCCGTTGGTACGCCGGCGGCTACGTCGGCGCGGAATCCATCAACATCGAAAGTCTTAACCCAATAAGCCATCGCATCAATCATTGCTCTGCGCATATCTTGGTTTTTGTAATTCAGCCAAGCGACATCTAGCCAGTCTCTATTTGGTGGCACGACATTGCCATCGGCATCTGTGTGATACCAAGACTTATTAGCAATCCACGGGTGATCCCAACCAGAATGGTTAGCCACCCAATCGAGAATTACTTTAAAGCCAAGCGCATGTGCCTTGTTAACTAATGATTTAAAGTCGGCTTCGTTGCCAAACTCAGGATTAATACCTTTGTAATCAGCAACGGCATATGGCGAGCCAAGAGTGCCATTTCGCTTTACTTCTGAAATTGGATGAATTGGCATCAGCCACAAAATCTTCACGCCTAGCTTTTGTAATCTGGGCAAGTGGGCTTCGAAAGCTTTGAAAGTTCCGGCTTCGGTGTATTGACGAACGTTTACTTCATAAATCGTTGCGCTATTAGCCCAGGTGGGTAATACGGAATTACTGTTATATGCGTTAGCTGGCTGCATGCCGAGAGCCGCGACGGTAAACATTGCAGCAAGAATAATCCGTAACCGCTTTGAAGTCATGCTCAATTCTATTGGTCATGACTAAGATTTACCTATGATCACGATTCCAGAGACCGATTTAGTAGTTCACCCACTTTGTTTAGGAACCAATGTTTTTGGTTGGAGTTCTGACGAAGCTGAGTCACACCAAGTGCTCGATGCTTATGCTGCGCACGGTGGAAATTTTCTCGATACCGCTGATGTTTATTCGCAATGGAAACCTGGTAATCAAGGTGGCGAATCAGAAACGATCATTGGTAAGTGGCTAACTAAGCGCGACCGCAGCAAAATTGTGGTTGCGACAAAAGTTTCAATGCTAAACACTCGCCCAGGGTTATCAGCCAAGAACATTTTGGCTGCTTGCGATGACTCATTACGCCGACTACAGACTGATTACATTGATATTTACTACTCACACCGTGATGAAACTGAAACTCCGATGGAGGAAACCCTAGGCGCTTACGCTGAGCTAATCGCTGTCGGAAAAGTGCGCTACATAGCGGCTTCGCAGCACACTGGTGCACGGTTGCAACAAGCTCTCGATATCTCAGAAGCAAACGGCTTACCTGCTTATATTGGGCTACAAGATCAATACAACTTGATTTATCGTAAGCCATTTGAAACCGAGCAACAACCAGTGCTTGCAAATAACAATTTAAGCGCGATGCCGTTCTATGGTTTAGCGCGTGGATTCTTATCTGGAAAATATCGCCCTGGCATCAAAGTTGAATCAGTTCGCGCTGAAGGTGTGGCTGAGTTCTACAACGATAAGAACTGGGCTGTGCTAGATCGAGTGCGCGAAATTGCACACGATCACAGCGTGCCAGTCGGCGCAATCTCATTAGCGTGGATCCGCTCAAACCCGCAGGTCAGCACACCAATCGCTAGTGCGCGCACGGTGGAACAACTCGAAGAGATTGTTCAGATTGTCGAGCTTAACGACGCTGAGCTTGCGAGCCTGAATTCCCTTTCTGCCTAACTACTAATAGAGTTTGGCAACGTGAAATTTATAAATCAGCCAAATCACGATCTCACCTATGACGATGTTTTCATGGTGCCAAGTAGTT
>JBILOR010000050.1:0-7653 GCA_044374325.1 Candidatus Planktophila sp. | reverse complement strand
GATTCGGCCGTAACTGCCGCCACTAACGCCTTCGTTGAATGGCGCCATAGCTCACTTACCAAGCGGTCCCAAGTTTTATTTGCCTTCCGTGAACTAGTGCTACAAAACAAAGAAAAGATTGCCGCTCACATAACAGATGAGCATGGCAAGGTTTTAAGTGATGCTGCTGGTGAAGTAACACGTGGCCTTGAAGTTGTTGAATTCGCTTGCGGTATTCCGCATTTGTTAAAGGGCGGGTACTCCGAAGAAGTTTCAACTGGCGTAGATGTTTATTCGATTCGCCAAGCACTTGGCCCAGTTGCAATTATTTCGCCTTTTAATTTTCCAGCCATGGTTCCAATGTGGTTCTTCCCAGTGGCTATCGCTTGCGGAAACACCGTAATTGTAAAACCTTCTGAGAAAGATCCAAGTGCTGCAATGTTTATGGCTCAACTTTGGAAAGAAGCTGGACTGCCTGACGGCGTATTTAACGTCGTTCATGGCGATAAAGAAGTTGTAGACGCGCTGTTAGTTCACAAAGGAATTAAATCGATTTCATTCGTTGGTTCTACTCCGATTGCGCGCTATGTATATGAAACTGGCACAAAATCTGGCAAGCGCGTGCAAGCACTTGGTGGCGCCAAAAATCACATGGTCGTTCTACCTGATGCTGATTTAGAGCTAGCTGCCGATGCTGCAATTAATGCTGGCTTTGGTTCAGCCGGCGAACGTTGCATGGCGATCTCAGCAATTGTTGCAGTCGAGCCAATTGCTAGCGCACTCGTCGCGCGGATTAAATCGCGAATGGCAAACATTAAAACTGGCGATGGCACTCAAGGTTCTGACATGGGCCCACTTGTGAGCGCAGTTCACCGCGACAAAGTTGCCTCATATATTGAAGCGGGCGCAAAAGCCGGCGCAACACTGGTCGTTGATGGTCGCGACTTAAAGGTTGATGGTGATGGTTTTTTCCTTGGGCCAACGCTGCTTGATAACGTCACACCTGAAATGTCGGTCTATACCGATGAAATCTTTGGGCCAGTGTTGAGCATCTTGCGCGTCAATACCTATGACGAAGCGCTAGACCTGGTTAATAGCCATGAATACGGCAATGGCACAGCAATCTTTACTAACGACGGTGGCGCAGCTCGTAGATTCCAGAATGAAGTTGAAGTTGGCATGGTTGGCATCAACGTGCCTATCCCAGTGCCAATGGCTTACTACTCATTCGGCGGCTGGAAGAACTCATTATTTGGTGACTCACATGCACACGGCACCGAAGGCGTTCACTTCTTCACCCGTGGCAAAGTAATTACGAGCCGCTGGCTTGATCCAAGCCATGGTGGAATTAACTTAGGTTTCCCGCAGAACGATTAGTTGGGATATCAAAGTTACCCCTTGGCCTGTAACGTTTTCCCATGAAGAAGTTACTCGCGCTAGTAACGGCAATCGTTTTTTTGGGTTCCGGTTTCGCCACTGCGCATCAACCTGTAGTACTTCTTAATTCAGATACGAGTGCTGCCAAAGGCCCATTGTTAGTTGATGGAACCGTTTCATTCGCAGTTCGAGCAGCATTTACCAAGGCCGGACAGAAGAAGGCATTTCGTGCACAATTTCAAGCCGGCGATGCACTTGAAGTTCAATATTTAATTGTTGATAAAAAGCCTGAAAATTCCTTAAAGAACTCACAGCTGCCAACAGTTGCGATCACTGGCCCTGAGGGTTTGAAGATTACGATGAAGATTAATGAGCGAACCAAGTTTTATGAACCATACGGGAGAACAAATTATTTGTATTTAGCTCGCAATAGCGCGTTGGCTAAAGCTGGTATCTATAATTTCGTAATTACAGCTAGAGCAAAGTCTGAAATTACTATTGCAATAGGTCGGCAAGAGATTAAAGGTGAGGTAGTTCGTGGGCCTTATGAGGCACCAACACCGATTCTGACTCCAACGCCAACGCCAACGCCAACGCCAACTCCAACGCCAACTCCAACGCCAACTCAGCCGGTCGTTGTTGATGTGAGTATTCGAGACCTAGCCTTAAAGGAAGTTAAGAAAAGGTGGGATGAAAACCTCAACAACATAGGTTTGGTCACCTTTTATATGCAGCCGGGTCTTCCTGAATTCGTTTCAAAGGCCGTGATGGATAGTTCAAATAATGCGATGCGACTATTTGGAAAAGATTACCTACCTGACGTAACTCTATTTGCTGGCATGAAATCAGATTGGTACACCAAGACTTACTGCGAATATCGATATTCAACAGAGCAGCAAAGTGCATGTCTTAATGGAAACTTCGGAGGTCCTGGTAGCGGCTCAGGTTGGCCACAGGAGTACCAAGAAGTTGATGCTTCAGGGGCTGTCTATGGCCCATGGAACAAGAACGGGACTTCAGAATTTCTGCCAAGTGCTGCCTACATTTTCTTGTCTTCTGTTAAAGATAAAACGCAACTATCTTCGAGTATTCATTCGTCGCCAGCTCACGAGATTTTCCATGCGCTACAGGCACATCAATTTGGCGGGGGAGCCACCACAGCACAAAGTGCAACCAACAGTGCTACCAAACTCGTTTCAACTGATTGCTCAAACAATTTGGCTCAATGTCCTAGCCTCTGGGTTGAAGGTGCGGCTTATTACTTTGGTTATGCTGCAGCCGAAATGACTAATCCAAATATTTTGAATACTCGAGGATTACCACTTAAGCCAAACTGGATCACTGGCGAGAGGATGAAGTTAGATCAAGTTATGAAATTGACTGTCAATGACATGATGAAATCACCCGAGATTGGGAATTACGTTTATTTCGGCGGCGCAATTATGGTCGAACTTTTGGTAGCAGAATTTGGAATCAAAAAGGTACTTGATTACACAAGAAATTCTTCTGCCGGTTTAACAGACTTGACCCATAATTTTAATAAGAACTTCAAAGTTACTTTTGGTGTCGAATGGTCTGAGTGGAGTCCAAAGGCTGATAAGTATTTAATCAATGTTTTGGATGGCAAAGAAACTTTGGCTAAGGATCTAATCACTTCAAAATAAGTGCAGCTCTAATAGTCGTGGCAGTTGCTCTAATGAGGGATTTAGCGTTTTCTGCTAACTAATTTAAACAATAAAACACTTATTACTGCACTGACCAATGAGGCCATAATTACCGCAAAGATTGCTAAATCCTGAGTAGCTGGATCTGAAAAAGCTAAGTTTGCAATAAATATTGCAACTGTAAATCCAATTCCAGCAGCACTTCCGGTGGCTAAGACGTCAAAACCTTTAGTCCCTTGTGGGTACTGACCTAGATTTATCTTTCGAGCCACAAAAACAGATGCTAAAACGCCAATCGGCTTTCCAATTACTAAGCCTGCGAAAATACCCCAAGCTATTGGTGAGCTAAGTGCGTCATTAATTGAATCCTTAGTGATTACTACGCCGGTATTTGCAAAAGCAAAGAGGGGAACAATGACGAAAATACTCCAAGGATGAATCTTGTGTTCAAGCCACTCGATTACTGATACTTGACCATCCTCAGCATCTTGCAGTTTTGGATTGACTTTAACGATATTTGGCGTCATTAATCCCAAAATAACTCCAGCTAATGTGGGATGAACGCCACTTCTATACATGCAGTACCAAAGTGCGATGCCGAATAAAATGTAAACAAAAGTAGATCTAACGCCTAATTTTTTCAGCATGTAAATGGCGGCTACCGTTACAGCGGCGGCGATGCTCCATGATGCGCTAACGCCAGCTGAATAAACCAACGCAATAATTAATATCGCGCCGATGTCATCGATTACGGCAAGGGCAAGTAGAAATGAACGAAGTGAAGAAACGGCGTTGGTACCTACTAATGCCAGTAAGCCAACAGCGAGTGCGATATCGGTTGCAACAGGCACGCCCCATCCATTTGCATCAACATCGCCGGCGATCGCTAAGTAAATTCCTGCCGGTAGCGCCATGCCTCCAATAGCTGCGATGAATGGAGTCACTGCATCTTTAATGGAAGATAGATGACCCGTGGTTAGTTCACGCTTAATTTCTAGCCCGACCACAAAGAAGAAAATCGTCATCAAGACATAGTTAATTGTTTTTAAAACGGTTAGATTTAAGAGAGATAC
Source organism: Candidatus Planktophila sp. (assembly GCA_044374325.1). Lineage (GTDB taxonomy): Bacteria > Actinomycetota > Actinomycetes > Nanopelagicales > Nanopelagicaceae > Planktophila. Next base: position 3,560 of record JBILOR010000050.1, on the reverse strand, counting down.
TCCGATAGAGATATTGAAATCCCACGCCAGCACCTTGAAATAATTTTCAGATAAGGGGGAGTTGGCAACAATCAGCCCGAATAGCGAAGCAATCAGGATTAACACACCGCCAGCAGATTCCCTATGCAGGAAATCTCTAAGCGGCCTGATAACGCGATTCACCTTCGAAAGGTATCACTTAGTTTTGTGGCCATACGAGGAATTAACCTCTTGAAAGCCAATAAACGCTTTGGGAATCTCTTTGCAGGATTCCGAACTCAATCATGTACCTGCGAATAGCTGCTGTGTCATCGTGGAAGTTAGCGATAATTGCATTGAGTTCTTTCTCCGGATATTTAGTGTCGGGGGATAGTTTGCTTGCGATGACATTTAATACAGCGATCTTTTTGGCCGATTTCGCAGGGATGCTTATTAATGTGCCGTCGGCACGGAAGAACTGGCCTATCTGTTCACTCATAGGAAAAGTATAAAGAGCCGAGTTCAGAGACACTGAGAACCAACGGTGTGATTTTCGGAATCGAAGCCCCGAATTCTTCACATTCAACTGCTAACGTTTTCGCATGGCGACCTTACAAACTCTGCTCGCCTCACCAGATCAGTCTGTGCGCTTGAAGGCAGCGCTAGCTGCTGGAACCTATCCTGAAGTTGAGTTCATTGAAGTTCTAATCTCGCAATGCGCCATCGAGTCAGACTTCTTTGTCAGAGACACCCTGTCATGGGCACTCATGAGAAATGATGTAGCGAAAGTTGTTGAGCGACTAGGAATTGAATTGCATTCAACTAATCCTCAAGCCAAGAGTCAAGCAATTCATACGCTTTCGAAAATCGGGAATAAGGCCAACTACCCACTGATCACAGATGAAATGCTTTTTGACCCTGATGTTTTCATCGCCTCAACCTCATGGAGAGTGGCTTCTGTTTTAGTTCCTGATGATCAAAAAGAGTTTTTGGTTAAAAAACTAATCACTCAACTCGGTAGAGGCGATTCAGATATTCAATTTGGACTAACTAGATTTCTATGTGCTCTAGGGGAGTGCATTGTTGAGCCTTTGACCGAGGCTTCGAAATCGGCAGATGAAACGATAAGTAATCAAGCTAAGTTCACGTTGCTCAGATATAGAGAGATGCAGTTGGAAAGCGCCAAGCCTTCAAAGCGCACTTTATGATCCGGTATTCGGATTAGTCGATTCTCAATCCATTTTTGGGAAATCCGTATTACCCTTTTGCAATGCGCATCAGAGGCAGTCTCATCAAGAGCTTGTTTATTGCCTTAGCTGTTGCTCTAATGCCGGTAAGTGCTGTTTCTGCCCAAAAGATAACTCCTGGAAGTTCCTGCAAAGTTTTGAACCAAAAAATTGTTTATCAGAATAAAACTTACACCTGCCTTAAGTCAGGAAAGAAGCTACTTTGGAATAAAGGCGTAGCTATAAAGAAGGCAACGCCAACGCCTTCTCCAACACCAACGCCTTCTCCAACGCCAACGCCTTCTCCAACGCCAACGCCTTCTCCAACACCAACGCCTTCTCCAACACCAACGCCTTCTCCAACGCCAACGCCTTCTCCAACACCAACGCCTTCTCCAACACCAACGCCTTCTCCAACACCAACGCCTTCTCCAACACCAACGCCAACACCATCTCCAACACCATCTCCAACACCATCTCCAACACCATCTCCAACACCATCTCCAACACCATCTCCAACACCATCTCCAACACCATCTCCAACACCAACACCTTTGACCTTTTACGAAAGGTTCAAGAAAACAGGATCAAAAGGTTTGGAGATGTTTGATGATTGGCGATTGAATCCTGCAACCGGAAAGCCAGAAAGTAAGATCGAGTACTGGTTTGGAAGTTCGGTACCTCAAGAGGTTGTTATCGAAACAAAGCGCAGATTAGACAATGCTGTTTTGCAATGGGAAAGATTTCATAAAGTATCTCGTACGAAGATCTATTTAGACCTTGCTCTCAAGGATCAGATAATCGAGAAGTGCAATGTGATGGCTCCACGTTCAAAATCCTTCACAGTTGATTGGTGCCAAAGTCAGGCAGATAGGGAACTTAGCTACTCCACTTATCAAGCAGCAGCTTATGAAAGCGAAGGCAGTTGGCGGCCCATCTTGGCACCACTGCTTTCCCCTGAAGCTTCCGTCACTCATTCGTATGTTCTACTAGAACCGAAGTTTTTCTGGACAGATAATTTTTTCCCCAGAATAGAACATGAATGGTTTCATCAGATTCAGTTCGACCTTTCTGGAAATCACTACATCCGCGAGAACCCAGTCTGGTTTATGGAGGGATCTGCGGAGTATTTCGGACTTCTATTGGCAGCCATGGATGACCCTGAGTATTTCGTGCGCCATCGAGCACAGAGCTGGTTCCCTGGTCCTAGCCAAAGCAGGACAGGACAAGTTATGTCAAAGGATGACTTCAAAAATTGGATCTCGAAGAACACCGTACCTCGCCTTGTTTACAACGATTGGATTGATAACTTGCCAAATGATGGCACCCCTTACAAATATGGCGCAGTCCTAACTGAATGGTTAGTTGGAAAAATTGGTTTCAAAGGTTTAGTTGAACTAATGAGAGACATTGAAAGTCTTGGCTGGAAAAGCTCATTTACAAAACATCTCGGAAAATCCCAGGAGTCTTTCCTGGATGAAATGGCGGAATACGTTTACAGCGAGTATCAAATCGCGCAGCAGAATAGTTCTTGGCTTAACATGCCAAGATGCAACTCGCTTGACGCCAATCGGTACCTACCTGAGCCCAAAAAAGGAATTTGCTTCTCGGGTTAGCGTTGATTCGTTTAATTTGAAGAAATCAGACTTTCAAAAACTCGCTATGTGAAAATGCCTATTACTGTGCGTCTTGAAGTGGGTTGTGAGGGACTCGAACCCCCGACCCGGTGATTAAGAGTCACCTGCTCTACCAACTGAGCTAACAACCCGAGAAAGGGCAAACCCTTTAACGATTGGCAGACCCTATCAGCGAAACGGTCTACCTTGGAAATCCACCAAGAGTGGCGAATTACCGCTTAATTGAACTCTAAAGTGCTTCTTTACCTGTCTCACCAGTGCGCACACGAACTACTGAATCGACACTGGTAACCCAGACTTTTCCATCTCCAATTGCTCCGGTGTTGGCGGTCTTTACGATTAGGTCAACGATGCTTTCAAAGCTCTCGTCATCTGAGAGCACCTCGATGCGGGCTTTTGCATTGAAATCAACGGTGTATTCAGCGCCGCGGTAGATCTCCTTATGGCCCTTTTGACGTCCAAAGCCACGTACTTCGGAAACAGTCATGCCATGGACGCCAGCCTCATGCAGGGCATCTTTGATGTCATCGACCTTGGTGGGTTTAACGATTGCGGTAATTAGTTTCATAAAATACTTTCTCTTCTCGCCGTTGAGTTTGAGATTGAAAAACTTTTAGTGAGGCAAATCGTCAAAGCGTTTACGTGAGCGTTCAATTTCAGCTTGAGCTTCAGCGTGATTAACCCAGTTTCCGCCGGTCACACTCTTGCCTGGTTCGAGCGCTTTATATACTTCAAAGAA
>JBILOR010000049.1:0-7716 GCA_044374325.1 Candidatus Planktophila sp. | reverse complement strand
TCGTCGGTGGCGAAAATAACGACGAGCTCTCGCAACGTCGGGCGCGCAAAGGCGCTTAATCGCCCGTATTCTGCTCACCTTACTGGTCGCTGATCAGTAGTTCTTTCGAGATCTAAGGTGAAACTAAATGAGCGCGCACGAGAATTTTGAATCACGCCACATTGGGCCCTCGGCTGTTCAAGAAGCAACCATGCTGCACGAGCTCGGTTATGCAGATTTAGAGTCATTCATAAAAGCAGTGGTGCCAGAAAATATTTCAATGGGCCATCACTTAAAAGATGTGTTGCCACCAGCTCTCTCTGAAGTCGAAACAATTGCTGAGCTGCGCAAGCTTGCAAACCAGAATCAAGTATTTGATTCCTTTATTGGAACTGGTTACTACGGAACAATTACGCCCGCTGTTATTTTGCGAAATGTTTTAGAGAACCCTGCCTGGTACACCGCATATACGCCTTATCAACCAGAAATTTCGCAAGGCCGTTTAGAGGCGCTATTCGCATTTCAAACTGCAGTGTGTGATTTAACTTCGCTACGAATCGCAAATGCTTCGATGCTAGATGAAGGAACTGCAGCAGCCGAGGCGATGACACTTGCCCGCCGAGTATTTAGTGGTGCGGATTCTGCGGTCTTCTTGATCGATAAATTCTTGCATCCACAAACAAAGGCAGTCGTTGCAACTCGAGCTAAGCCACTATCTATTGAGATTGTTGAATTTGATCCAGGTGATCCGCTCACTCAGATTGTGAATCAGGAAATTTTTGGCGTATTAGTTCAGTATCCAAATACCAAAGGCGAGATTTTGGATTACGCGGCACTTGCTGCGTGGACGCACGAACGTAACGCGCTGCTTATTGCAGCTACTGATTTGCTCGCACTCACACTGATTGCGCCACCAGGGGAGTGGGGTGCTGACATCGCAGTTGGATCAGCTCAACGCTTTGGTGTTCCAATGGGATTTGGTGGACCACACGCCGGTTTCATGGCGGTCCGTACCGGATTAGAGCGCTCGCTTCCTGGTCGACTTATTGGGCAAAGTCTTGATGCGCATGGAAATCCAGCATTTCGGTTAGCGCTACAAACTCGCGAACAACACATCAGACGTGACAAAGCGACAAGCAATATTTGCACAGCTCAAGTTCTGCTGGCAGTTATGAGCGCCTTCTATGCCATGTGGCATGGCGCCGATGGTTTGAAAGTTATTGCAAATCGAGTTCATGCCCAAACTGATTCGTTAGTTAAGGCACTTGCGACTAGTGATCATAAAGTTTTGACCAAGAATTTCTTCGACACAGTTTTGATCGAAGTAAAAGATGCCGCACTTATCCATCGCACGGCCAGGGCGTTAAAAATCAATTTGCGCGAAGTGTCGGCCAATGTCGTCGGAATTTCATTTGACGAAACAATTACGGCTGAGCATTTGAATCGAATCGGCCAGATATTTGGGGTAACAATTGCGACTCCGCCTCGCGAAGTTTCAATTAGCAATGCACGTAGGAGTTCGTATTTAACACACCCAATTTTTTCAACCAATCGGTCTGAAACTTCAATGATGCGATATTTGCGTACTTTGGCCGATCGGGATTTAGCGCTAGATCGCACCATGATTCCGTTGGGATCTTGCACCATGAAGTTAAATGCGGCCACCGAGATGGAAGCGGTCACTTGGCCAGAATTTTCATCCCTCCATCCATTCGCACCCGCCGAGCAAAGTGCCGGGTCGCGACAACTTATTAAAGAGTTAAGTGATTGGTTGATTGCAATTACTGGTTATGACGCAGTATCGCTGCAGCCAAATGCCGGTAGCCAGGGGGAGTTCGCTGGTTTGTTAGCAATTCGCAATTATCACGATTCGCGTGGCGACCAAGCTCGCAAGATTTGTTTGATTCCATCAAGTGCTCACGGCACAAATGCAGCTAGTGCGGTTATGGCTGGGATGAAGGTCGTGGTAATTGAATGTGATGCCGAAGGAAATGTAAGCATCGAAGATCTTGAAGCAAAGATTGCCGCCCACAGTGGGGAAGTGGCTGCGTTGATGGTTACTTATCCTTCGACCCACGGCGTTTTCGAAGTCGAGATCTCACGCATTTGCGCTTTGATTCATGATGCTGGTGGTCAGGTCTACGTCGATGGCGCGAATCTAAATGCCTTGGTCGGTTTAGCCCAGCCTGGAAAATTCGGGGCAGATGTATCGCATTTGAATTTACATAAAACTTTTTGTATTCCGCACGGCGGTGGTGGTCCGGGAGTTGGTCCAGTAATTACGCGTGCGCACTTGGCACCGTTCTTGCCTAACCATCCAATGGACGCTCTGGCGGGCCCAGCAACTGGACCTGGCCCAATCTCGGCTGCTCCCTTTGGTTCAGCCAGCATCTTGCCAATTAGCTGGGCCTATATTCGTTTGATGGGTGGCACGGGTTTAACTCATGCAACCCAAGTTGCGATTCTGTCGGCCAACTACATCGCTCGAAAGTTGCAAAATGATTTCCCAGTTCTCTATACGGGCGCTAACGGTCTGGTTGCTCATGAATGCATTTTGGATCTGCGGGAAATAACCAAGATCAGCGGCGTAAGCGTTGATGACATTGCAAAGCGCTTAATGGATTATGGCTTCCATGCCCCAACAATGAGCTTTCCGGTCGCGGGTACTTTCATGATCGAACCAACTGAGAGTGAAGATATCGCCGAGCTCGACCGCTTTATCGCCGCCATGAAGGCTATTCGGGCGGAGATTGATCAGATCATTAAAGGTGAAGTAATGGTTGAGGGTTCAGCGCTCCGAAATGCGCCTCATACGATTGAAGCCGTTTTAGATCCTAATTGGGATCGTGCCTATAGCCGTGCCACTGGCGCTACGCCTGGGACCCGAGAGGGGCTTATTTCGGGCGAGTTAATTGGCACTCGCGGTAAGTATTTTCCTACCGTCGGTCGCGTTGATGGAGTTCATGGCGACCGGAATCTGATCTGTGCTTGCACGCCAGTAGCTGAATACGCCGAACAGTAAGAGGTCCGTTAGCCCTTGAAAGGGGTAGCGGCTAATTCCTTTTACTTAACATAATGTAACTTATCGGCGTTTAACCACACGGGCAGCATAGCTCAAACCAGCGCTAAAGCCTAAGCCAATCAATAACACCAGTACCCAGGCAAACTCGCCCACTCGATCATAAATTGTTTTAGTCGCGTTAAGTGCGACCGCACTATTGATGCTGTCGGCAATGTTCTCTTTGGTAGATTTCAAAACTATGCCATTAGTGTCGACAATTGCCGAAGTACCAATTGTTGAAACGCTGACTGCATATCGGGCATGTTCAATGCTTCGGATCCTGGTTATCGCCAATTGCTGAGCGCTTTGAGCGGTATTAGCAAAGGTCGCACTGTTGGTTTGAACCACGAATAGATTGCTGGAATTGGCTGAACTTTGAATTAATCGATCATCAATTAGTTCAAAACAGATAATCGGTGCGATTTTTGCTTGGCCAACGACATGAATTACAGCGGTGTTACCCGGCGAAAAGTCTTCGACTTGGTTGGGCAAATCCGAGAAAAATGTCAATGCAGAACGCAATGGCATTACCTCGCCAAACGGTGTCAAATGTCGCTTTATATATCGAGTTGTTGCACCATTTTTTGGTTCCCAAAGAATCGAAGCATTTTGTAATTGACCCTCGGTACGCAGAACTGCACCAATTATTAATGGAACTTCGGACTTGTCGACAAGCGAGGTAATCGCACTGCCGATTTTAGGATTATTGAATGGGTCAACATCAACTGAATTTTCCGGCCAGAGAATTAAATCTGGTTTTTTATCTTTGGTTAGAGCTTGCTCAGTTTCAGAAAAATGTCGATAAAAAACTTCAGTTGCACGTTCATTGAAATCAAGTCCTACTTTTGGAACTGAACCTTGCACCGCCAGAACTTGGAAAGTTTGTCGTGGTGAATTGTTAGGAAAAACGAATATGCCAACCAACGTTAGTGCGATTGCGATGCCTGGGAGAGTCAAGCCACTTCCCCGCTTTGCAAGTTGGAAAGCAGCAACACCCAATAAAAGCGTGGCTAAGGAAAGTAGAGATACGCCACCGATACTCGCCAATCGCACATAAGGCGCATCAACTTGGGAGAATCCGATTCGTAGCCAACCGAATCCGCCGAATGGAAAACGTGCCCGCAACTCTTCTAACGCCAAGAAAGCAACGGGGAGAAAGAAGTACCAGTACTCCCCTAGGCGCTTGAGTAGCGCCAAAGGAAGATAGAAAATGGTTTGCAAAATAACGAGAGCAATCCATGGCGTAATGCCTACGTACTTATTGCTCCAGACCAATCCAGCGGCATTAAAGGCAAATGCAAATATTGCGAAAGAAATTAAATACTTTCCGCTTTTAGTTATCGTATAAATCAGCAATGCAAAAGCCAGAGGCGCAGCAAACCAGAGACCGATTGGTTTAAATGCAGCTGAAAGCAGTAACCCGCTTAAGAGTGCATGCAGTGCGTACATGCTGCTACCAACCGAGGGCAGCGATCAAGCGATCGATACTTGCGCCCAACCCATACTGATCTTTGATTTGATAAAGCTTTGATAAGTCCGCCGGAGCTTTCGGCATTGAGAGATCAATTTTAGGTAACGGTGCATCACGCGCAACTCGCACTAATTTAGGCGCAATACTCAAGTAATCCGCACCTGCAATTATCTTCTTAGCCAGCGCTGGTGGTAGCGCGTCATGTGCTTCATGCGCTGCAGCAAGTGCATCTTCGACGGTTGCAAAATTGTTAGCGATAACCGCGGCACCTTTTTCACCGATTCCTTTAACGCCGGGCAGCCCATCAGATGGATCGCCTCGGAACATGGCAAATAAGTCATATCGATCACCTGGTATCGCATACTTGTCTGCGACATATTTAACATCAACTAAATCATGTTGCGATATTCCTTTTGCCAGATACACAATCTTGATATCTCGCTTGTCATCAACCATCTGAAAAAGATCGCGATCGCCGGTAACAATTCGAATCGGACCTGGCTCGACTTCGGCATAAGTTGCCATGACATCATCGGCTTCATAATCATCAACACCAACAATCGGAATTCCAAAGAGATCCAAGATGTCCAGCAAAATCGGAATCTGTGGAGTTAGTGTTTCTGGTTCAACTTCTTCTTCGCCTTCTTCTTCCAAACGATTAGCTTTATATGCTGGGAAAATATCAACCCGCCAACTTGGACGCCAATCACCGTCGAGGCAAGCAACCAATCGATTTGGTTTGTAGATGCCAACCAACCGCGCAGTCATATCTAGATAGCCGCGAATTGCATTTACTGGCGTGCCATCGGGTCCTAATAAAGTGTCGGGCATTCCGTAGTAAGCGCGATACCAAAGCGAGGCGCTATCAAGCAACATTAAAGTCATAAGTCACCCAGCATATAACTGACTACTCCCCGATCAATCCGCTTTACTGCCTCGCGACAGGTTGGGCGGAGCTTCTCACTCGCTGCCGCGATTTGATTCATAAGATCAATTAGTTGTTTGGTCGATCTCACAAAGTCACCAACGGACATATCGCTACCCTTTAGTACATTGTTCAAAGAGTTGCCATTGGCCCAGCGATACGCGATGTAGCAAAAGCCTAAATCTGGCGCTTTTTGTGTCTGTACTTGATGCTTCTCTTCGATTTCTTCTAGCTGGCCCCAAACATGAGCGATCTCGCCCAGAGCATTGGCGACATTTTGATGTGGAATCTTTGGTGCTAAATCCTCTTGTGAGCGAGACTGATAAATCATGCAGGACACAACTGAAAGCAATTCAGCTGGATTTAAATCATCGAGCAGACCCAAGCGAATTGTTTCGGTTAATAGAAGATCGGATTCGGCATAGATCTTCGCCAAGATCTTTCCTTGAGCAAGCGGCTTTTCACCCTCGATATAACCGAGTTCATCAAGAACAGCACAGATACGATCAAAGGTCTTGGCGATGACGTGTGTGCGATTTTCGATTCGATTGGTTAAACCCTCGTTCTCTCGACGTAGTCGACCAGCGCGTTCTTGGATACGTGCGTGCGCTTCGCGTTCATTACAACTATGGCAGGCATGATTTCGTAGCGCTTTGCGCAGTTGATCGATTTCACCCTCAAGATGTTGGCGTTGTCGATTATCAAAAGTTTTACGGCCACCACGTTTTGACAGTAACGCTTCGAGCTCTTTTACTTCGCGGCGCATCGACGCGTACTGGTTGAAATCCCCTAAATGACATTGAGCTGAATCAACTAACTCATCTATTGCGATTTGATTACGTCGCACTTGTCGATCGAGCCCGACTACAGCGCGATCAGCTTGAAATTGCGCGAATGAAGATTCCAAAGAACCACGGGCTCGCTCGCGACCAAAGCGACTAATCAAATTAATTGCCATGTTGTAGGTAGGCGTGAACGAAGAACGTAATGGATAAGTTCGAGTGGAAGCTAAACCGGCAGCAGTCGCCGAGTCAACTGAAGGTGACCACTGCACAACTGCGTTACCTTCAATATCAATTCCGCGGCGGCCAGCACGGCCAGTTAACTGGGTGTACTCCCCTGGTGTGATTGGGACATGAGCCTCACCATTCCATTTGGTTAACTTTTCAAGAACAACCGTGCGTGCTGGCATATTGATTCCAAGAGCTAAAGTTTCAGTGGCAAAAACTGCCTTGATCAAACCCCGTTTAAAGAGATCTTCAATAGCTTCCTTAAAACTTGGGAGTAAACCTGCATGGTGTGCGGCTATTCCCCGTTCGAGAGCGCTTAACCATTGATCAAAACCCAGGACAGCCAGGTCTTCCTCAGCTAAATTCTGCGTGTAGTAAAGCGCGGTCTTAGTAATTTCAGCGCGTTCCTCGGAATTAGTTAGACGCAGGCCAGCATTTAGGCATTGGTTTACCGCTGCATCGCAACCAGCACGAGAGAAGATAAAAGTAATAGCCGGTAGAAGATTCTCGCGATTTAACTTTTCAATAATATCGGCGCGCGACAGTCGGCTCTCGTTCTGACCAAATCTCTCACGTCTATTTCGATCGTTATGAACTTTACGCATCGCTTCGCGTTCTAGTTTAAGAATCTCTGGATTGACTTGCCCGGGCTTGCTAAACAAGTCAACTAAACGTTGGCCAATTAAGACATGTTGATAGAGCGGAATCGGTCTGACTTCGCTAACTACAACTGTGGTGTTTCCTCGAATCTCGTTTAACCACTCACCAAATTCTTCGGCATTTGAAACTGTGGCTGAAAGCGAAACGACTTGCACGCTTTCCATGAGGTGAATCAACACTTCTTCCCAAACTCCGCCGCGAAATTTATCGGCCAAGTAGTGAACCTCATCCATTACGACCCAGCCCAAATTGTTAAGGGTGTTGGATCCGGCATAGAGCATGTTGCGTAGAACTTCGGTAGTCATGACCAAAATATCTGCTTCGCTATTGATACTGGTATCACCAGTAAGTAGGCCGACTTTTTCCTCACCGAAACGTTCTACGAACTCGGCAAACTTTTGATTCGATAGCGCCTTAATTGGCGTCGTGTAAAAACACTTCTTGCCATTCTTGAGGGCAAAGTAAGCGGCGAATTCACCCACCACAGTTTTTCCAGCGCCGGTAGGGGCTGCTACCAAAACGCCATGACCATCCTCGAGAGCTTGGCAGGCTTGGATTTGGAACTCATCGAAACCAAACTCAAAGGAATCAATAAACTCTTGAGTTACTG
>JBILOR010000048.1:0-7901 GCA_044374325.1 Candidatus Planktophila sp. | reverse complement strand
TGTCAGTTCCGGTTCTAATGCTTAGTGCGCGTGCGGATAAGAGCGACATCAATCAGGGTTTACGAATTGGTGCCGATGATTATTTAACGAAACCTTTTAGTATTGAGGAACTAGTGTTGCGAGTGAAAGCAATCTTGCGACGTAGCAAAGGTGAAGTTGCCGAAGTTAAAGTGCTTAGTTGTGGCCCAATCTCAATGGACTTTTCAAAGTATTCGGTCAAGTTCAATGACCAACCCATTGATTTATCTCCCACTGAGTTCAAACTACTTGAACAGTTGATCCTAAATCGTGGAAATGTGATCACCAAGGAGACACTTTTATCTGAAGTTTGGGAGATCGACTTTAAGAGTAGTTCGACCGTCGTCGATACCTATATTTCCTACTTACGCAAAAAACTTCACATTGATGGTTTTGACGGAATCAAGACGGTCCGTGGCATCGGTTTCCAGATTGTCGCTGATTAATGAAGTTGCAAACCCGCCTTACCGCACTTGTTTCAGCCATAATTATTTTGATCTCCGCCGCAATTGGTCTTTTCGCAATTAGTATCACCGAAAACAATGAAGTTGGTCGAGTTGATTCAATTCTCGCTTCGGCCGTCAATCAATTAGTAGATACTCAAGATGACCCACTTTCGCTAGCGCTGCTTTTGGCAGAGCAAAGTGACCTTAAATTTACGGTTTCTTATATATCTGCCGTGAGAGAAATAACTTCACTTAATCAAAGTTCCGGCGATTTACAAGACATCCCTAGCGATCAAGATTTATTGGTTTCGCTTTCAAATGGCGTAACTCTCGATATTGATGGCGCTAACCGCATTCGAGCAATTGAGCTTCCAGATGACGAGTTCTTGGTTCTCTCGGTCTCGCTTGCCGATATCAAGACTGCAAAGAGTCAAAATATTCGCTACTTATTCCTATTCACGCTCGCCATGGTTCTATTTGGAATTGCCGTTTCAAATTATCTATTCCGCCGGGATAACCAATTAAATGAGGTGGTTAATTCGTTGCAGAAAAATCAAGAAAATATGCGCGAGTTCCTGGGAGATGCATCGCATGAACTGCGCACCCCGCTAACTGTGATTAAAGGTTATGTACAAATATTAAGTAAAAATCAAACAGCTGATTCCGCAAGGACTGCGGAATATTACGGGCGCGTAAGTCATGAAATCGAACGAATGCAGTCCTTAATCAATGATCTACTCTTGATCGCCGAACTCGAAGATAAAGCGCCAACTACTCCTGAAATCATTAATTTCTCTCGCGAAGTTGCACATTTGAGTAACGACTTAAGAGCCTTACAGCCTACGAGGCCCATGGAAACAAAAATTGAGCCAGGCATTTTGGTAAATATTTATCAAAATTACGCACAACAGATGCTTGCTAACATCTTTGCCAATCTTCGCCGACATACCCCTGAAGATTCGCAAGTATTAATCGTTGTGGCTACCACAGGAAATAAGGCAGTTTTAACTATCTCTGATGCTGGCCCTGGCCTTCCTGAGGAGGTCTATAAATCTGGCATTCAATATTTTCAGAGATTTGATCGTTCGCGCTCACGTGAATCTGGCGGCAGTGGTCTTGGCATGACGATTATGAAACGAATTGTGGAAAATGCCGGCGGCTCGATTGAACTCAGTAAGAGCGAGTTTGGCGGGCTTAAGATTGAAATTAATCTGCCAATAAGCCGTGATTAACTTGGCTTGTTGAAAAATTAACCAATTACTCCGGTTGCCAGCAAGACCAATAAGAGTGACCCAAGGGCGATTCGATAGACAATAAATGGTGCAAAACTCTTGGTAGATACAAATTTAAGCAACCAAGCGATAACTGCATAGCCAATTACAAAGGCGATTCCGGTTGCAAGCAAGGTTTCGGTGATTGTGAAAGTGGCGGTTTCACTACTTTGTTCTACGGCACCTTTGAGTTCATAAAAACCGCTACCAAATACCGCTGGCAGCGCTAATAGGAATGAATAGCGCAAAGCTGCGGTACGGCTGTAGCCAAGAAAGCGACCCATCGCAATCGTGGCACCTGATCTAGAAACACCTGGAACCAGTGCCATTGATTGCGCAAAACCATAGAGCAGGCCATCGCGCGCATTCAGATTGGAAAGTTCGCGATGGCTGTTTCCATACTTATCTGCAATTCCCAGGATGATGCCAAAGATGATCAAGGTGCTGGCGATCAACCACAATGAGCGAAAATCATTTCTGATTACATCTTGGCCTAGATAACCCAATGCGGCAATTGGCAAGCTACCCACAATTATTAGCCAACCCATGCGGGCATCTGACTTTTCCGTCGAACTCAAGGCTGGGCGTTTTGTAGTCTGACGAAACCAAGCCGAAATAATCTGCTTAATATCGTTACGAAAGAAAATTAACACGGCAAGTTCGGTGCCGATTTGGGTGATTGCGGTAAATCGAGCACCAGGATCTTCAGTAGTCCCAAATAGCTCTCCGGAAATACGAATATGGGCACTAGATGAAATCGGCAGAAATTCAGTTAACCCTTGCAAAGCACCTAAAAACATCGCTTCGAACAAGGCAGCTCCTAGAGTTAGTCTTGAATAGAAGCCCATCTTATCGAGGGATCTACTCTAAACTCTGGAATTATGAATGATTACGAGGCAGAGGTTCAAGAGCGTTGGCGCGATACTGCTGCTTTTGAACAATCTCAAGCACGTAGCTCAAAGTATTCGCACGCAGATTTCGCGGCCGCCAAAGTTGATCAAGAAGCAGTCACTGAGAGATTTGCAACTGCATTCGGAAATGGCGTTGATTACAAGTCTGCAGATGTCCAAGCAATTGTGGTCGCTCATCGAGAAGCTATTTCTAAATGGTTCTACGATTGCTCAATTGAAATGCAGAAGAATTTAGCTTTGATGTATGTAGGTGATGAGAGATTTAAGAAGTATTACGACGGTCGAGTTCGGGGCCTAGCTCAATATGTGCACGATGCGATTATGGCGAAAGGTTAATTGGTGGCTGACATCACTACTCAAATCTCGCTACAGCCTTCGACTCGCACGACCGACATCTTGAGTTATTCGCATGATGCCTCGCATTATTTACTTAAACCCAAAGCAATCTATACCCCAGAAACTAAAGAGCAGCTAGCTGAGATCTTTGCACTCGCAACCGAACTTGGCATTGGCGTAACGTTTCGATCAGGTGGCACCAGCCTTAGTGGGCAAGCAACCAGCGATGGATTTCTTGTAGATACCCGCAAAAATTTTCGTGGCATAAATGTTGGCAACCAAGGCGAACAGGTTTCAGTTAGCCCTGGCGCCACAGTTCGCGCAGTAAATACTTCATTGGCTCGCTTTAAACGCAAATTAGGACCTGACCCAGCAAGTGAAGTCGCTTGCACAATCGGTGGCGTGGTTGCCAATAATTCCAGTGGTATGTGTTGTGGTACCGAACAGAACTCATATCGAACTATTGCATCAATGGTTTTAGTGCTACCAAACGGCTTAGTAATCGATACTGGCGCTAACGATGCCGATGAGATTCTGCAACAAAAGTCCCCCGGTATTTATGCTGGCTTAATCGCGCTTCGTGATCGCGTGCGAAGTAATTCAGATTCAGTGGCGCTAATAAATAAGTTGTTTAGCATTAAAAACACCATGGGTTATGGCATTAATTCATTTCTGGATTTCGATTCACCCGTAAAAATTCTCGAGCATCTAGTAATCGGCAGTGAAGGCACTTTAGCTTTTGTTGCCGAAGCGACCTTTAACACCGTGCCGGCCTATTCGCACTTGGCGACTGGGCTACTTATTTTTGAATCTTTAGCCGATGCCACTGGCTCATTGCCCGAGCTGGTTAAGGCTGGCTTTGCCGCAATTGAACTCATGGATGCTACAAGTTTGCGCGTGGCTCAACGCGATTCCGAAGCCACTGCCGAGCTAAAGGCGATCAATGTGGTCAACCATGCAGCGCTATTAGTTGAGTTTCAAGAGGCAACGGAAGCAGACTTGAGCAGCAAAGTGGCCGCGGTTACGCCTTTATTTAGCACTTTGCCATTGAGTCAACCAGCCCAATTAACCAGCGATGCTGCCACGCGCAACCAGATCTGGCATATCCGAAAAGGTTTATATGCAGCTGTTGCCGGCAACCGCCCTTCAGGCACAACCGCGCTACTTGAAGATATCGCGGTGCCAGTATCTGAATTATTAACAACTTGCGAAGATTTAATCGCACTTTTTGATAAACATAAGTACCCCGATAGCGTGATCTTTGGCCATGCTCGTGATGGAAATATTCACTTCATGATCAATGAAGAGTTTGAAAACCCAGCCATGCTGCAGCGTTATAAAGAATTTACTGAAGAAATGGTTGAGTTGGTTCTCGCTCACGGCGGAACCTTAAAAGCTGAACACGGCACCGGTCGCATGATGGCTCCCTTTGTGCGCCGTCAATATGGTGATGAACTTTATGAAGTGATGTGGGCGCTTAAGCGATTGATTGACCCAGCTGGAATTTTAAATCCTGGAATCATTTTGAGTGAAAATCTAGAAACGCATCATGAGAATCTGAAGGTGTTTCCGAAAATTCAAAAAGTTGCGGACAACTGCGTTGAGTGCGGATATTGCGAACCAATTTGTCCAAGTAAAAATTTAACGCTCACGCCTCGTAAACGAATTGTGATGCAACGCGAGTTAGTTCTAGCAAAAGCAGCAGGCAACACCTCACTTGCAAATGAGATTGAGAAAGAGTTTGCCTACGATGGCACAGACACTTGCGCCGTAGATGGCATGTGCGCCACTACTTGCCCACTTTCAATTAATACTGGCTCATTGGTGCGTGAACTGCGCGAAGAAAAAGCTTTCCCAATCGTCAAGCAAGCCTGGAAATTAGCTGCTTCTAATTGGTCGCTATTTACCCAGGCAGCCGGAACTGCGTTAAAAATCGCAAATCTGATTCCTGGCTTGAATAGATATCCAACTGGCGGAACTATCCGCAAAGGTGCGCCAATTAATGACTTTGACGCGATTTTCTTCCCATCGTGCACCGGCACCCTATTTGGAACTAGCGACTCGGCAGGTGCTTTTATAGCTTTAGCTAAGCGCGCAGGTTTAAGAATTTCGATTCCCGCTGGAATTGATTCGTTGTGCTGTGGAACCCCTTGGAAATCTAAAGGTTATTCCGAAGGTTATGAAGTGATGAGCAAAGCAGTCACCGACTCACTCGCCAAGGTAACAAATGGTAAGCAGGTAACCATTGTTACCGATTCTTCCTCTTGTTCTGGTGGGCTGAGCGAGTTACTGGCTAGCCAGCCACATTTACGAGTAATTGATTCAATTCAATTCGTTGAAGAAAATATCTTGCCAAAGCTTTCCATTAGAAAAGTTAAATCTGTCGCCTTGCACCCAACTTGCTCAACTACCGCGATGGGCATCAATGCATCTCTAACTAATTTAGCAAAGGCAATTGCTGACGAAGTATTCATCCCAGAAAATTGGGGCTGCTGCGCCTATGCCGGTGATCGTGGCATGACATTTCCAGAGCTAACGGCGTCTGCAACTTCACTTCAAGCAACTGAAATCAAAGAGCGTGAAGATTCTTACTTCATCTCTGCTAATCGCACTTGTGAAATAGGTATGTCAAAGGCGACTGGCAAAAAATATCGCCATATCCTCGAAGTTCTCGAAGATATGGCGATATCTTAATTACTAGTTAGATATCGAAACGATCTGCGTTCATAACTTTAACCCATGCGGAAACGAAGTCTTTGGCAAACTTAGCCTTGTTATCGTCTTGGGCATATAGCTCAGCATAGGCACGCAATACCGAGTTAGATCCGAAAACTAAATCTGCGCGGGTGGCAGTGAATTTAACTTCACCGGTTGCACGATTGCGAATGTTGTAAAGATTTACACCCGCTGGTTCCCAGACATAAGTCATATCGGTCAAATTCACAAAGAAATCAGGGGTTAGAGCGCCTACTTGATCAGTGAAAACACCATGCTTGGTGCCACCGTGATTTGTGCCCAGCACGCGCATTCCACCCAAAAGCACGGTCATTTCAGAAGCAGTAAGCCCCATTAATTGCGCGCGATCAAGTAGCAACTCTTCAGGAGTAACTACATAATCTTTGGCTTGCCAGTTACGGAAACCATCGTGAATTGGCTCAAGCGGAGCAAATGATTCAGCATCAGTTTGTTCATCTGTTGCATCGCCGCGACCTGGAGTAAATGGAACTTCGATTGCGTGACCGGCAGCTTTAGCTGCTTGTTCAACACCAACGCCACCAGCTAGAACGATTACATCTGCAATAGATGCGCCGCTCTTCTGCGCGATTGGTTCAAGTACTGAAAGCACTCGAGCTAAACGTGCTGGCTCATTGCCTTCCCAATCCTTCTGTGGCGCTAAACGAATGCGGGCACCATTAGCTCCACCGCGCTTATCTGAGCCACGGTATGTGCGAGCGCTATCCCAGGCAGTTGTTACAAGATCAGCAATTGATAAGCCAGAAGCGGCAATCGCTTGCTTAACTTCAGCAACGTCATAACTCTTATTGCCTGCCGGAATTGGATCTTGCCAAATCAAATCTTCAGCAGGAACATCAGGACCGATGTAGCGAACCTTTGGTCCCATGTCGCGGTGCGTTAACTTAAACCAAGCACGAGCGAACGCATCATCAAATGCGGCTTGATCCTTTTGGAAGCGCTCTGAAATTGCGCGATAAATTGGATCCATCTTCATGGCCATATCGGCATCAGTCATCATTGGGTTGTACTTAATTGATGGATCTTCAACATCGACTGGCTTATCTTCTTCAGCGATGTTAATTGGTTCCCATTGAGTTGCCCCAGCTGGTGACTTCTTTAACTCCCAGTCATACTTAAAGAGCAAATCAAAATAACCGCCATCCCATTTAGTTGGGTTGGTGGTCCAAGCTCCTTCAATTCCGCTGGTTACAGTGTCGCGGCCAATGCCACGGGTCGTGTGATTCATCCAGCCAAGGCCAGCTTCTTCAAGCCCTGCAGCTTCTGGTGCTGGCCCAAGGTTCTTAGCTGAACCATTTCCGTGTGCTTTACCAACAGTGTGACCACCTGCAGTAAGGGCGACGGTTTCTTCATCATTCATTGCCATACGCGCAAAAGTTTCGCGAATGTGCGCTGCAGTCTTAAGTGGATCTGACTTTCCATTTACGCCTTCAGGGTTTACATAAATTAAACCCATTTGAACTGCCGCAAGTGGATTTTCCATGGTTGAGGCATCATTTAAATCGCCATAACGAGAATCACTTGGTGCTAGCCACTCTTTTTCATTACCCCAATAAATATCGGTCTCTGGATACCAAATGTCTGGGCGACCGAACGCGAAACCAAAAGTCTTTAGTCCCATTGATTCGTATGCAATCGTTCCTGCCAAAACTAGTAAATCTGCCCAGCTAACTTTGTTGCCGTACTTTTTCTTAATTGGCCAAAGCAAACGACGTGCTTTATCTAAGTTGGCATTATCTGGCCAAGAATTTAGCGGTGCAAAACGATTGCTACCTGAACCTGCGCCACCGCGACCATCGGCAACGCGATATGTACCTGCAGCGTGCCAAGAAAGACGAATCATTAAACCACCGTAGTGACCCCAGTCTGCTGGCCACCAACTTTGGCTGGTTGTCATTAACTCATGCATATCTTTTTTAAGCGCTGCGATATCTAACTTCTTTAACTCTTCTAAATAATCAAAGTCCGCGCCAAGTGGATTGGTCTTGGTGTCATGCTGATGCAAAATTTCCAAGTTCAGTGCCTTTGGCCACCAAGCCTCGTTTCCGGATTCGGCGGTGGTATTTGCGCCGTGAGGTACTGGACACTTTCCTGAATCAGACATGAGTTGACCTTTCGATTCTTAGTTAAGTTTTCTTGCTAAACCTGATATCTAAATCCTAAAG